>JAJYOI010000136.1 GCA_021796275.1 Bacteroidota bacterium | reverse complement strand
CGAGAGCAGACATTGAATCAATAGCTCGTCGAGATGGATGGTTTCGAACAAAACATTGGCGTTATTCTTATCGCCGCAACAAATCGTCCTGACGTGCTCGATCCGGCGTTGTTGCGCCCGGGAAGATTCGATCGTCAGGTCGTTGTTGATCGCCCCGATGTTCGCGGCCGTGAAGGAATTCTCCGCGTTCACACACGCAATATTCCATTGGCGGATGATGTGAAATTGGAAACACTGGCGAAAGGAACGCCGGGGCTTTCCGGCGCTGATCTGGCAAATCTTGTGAACGAAGCGGCTCTGCTAGCTGCGCGTCAAAATGAAAAGCAAGTTTCCATGCGTCACTTCGAAGAATCGAAAGACAAAGTGATGATGGGAATGGAGCGCAAGAGCCTGATTATTTCCGACCGCGAGAAACGTGTCACGTCCTATCATGAATCAGGGCATGTGCTGGTTGCGAAGATGATTCCGGAAGCAGATCCGGTTCATAAAGTCACGATCATACCGCGCGGACGCGCGCTCGGCGTTACGACATATCTGCCGATGGATGAGAAACACACCTATTCGAAACAATATCTTGAGGCGATGATCACGTACGCGTTCGGCGGACGCGCGGCAGAGAAATTGATTTTCAATGAATTGACGACGGGCGCCGGTAACGATATTGAACGCGCGTCGCTGCTTGCACGCAAAATGGTGTGCGAATGGGGAATGAGCGATAAACTTGGCCCATTGACATACGGCGCCAAAGAAGAAGAAATTTTTCTCGGGCGTGAAGTAACGCGTCATCGCGATTTCAGCGAGGACACGGCAAACATCATTGATGAAGAAGTGAAGCACATCGTCACTTCATGTATGAAGCGCGCGGAAAAAATTCTCTCTGAAAATATTGACAAGCTCCATGCACTTGCCAATGCTTTGCTTGATCGTGAAATTCTCGACGGCGATGAAATTGACAGACTGCTTCGCGGAGAAACGCTTCCGCCGCTTGAACGTAAAAACGGCAACGGCGAGGCCGCAGTGCACCCAGCAATAGCACCGCCGGCAATAGCGCCTGTGGCTGCGACAGAAAATGAAGTGAAAAGCACCAGAACAAAATCCCGCGTGAAAAAGTCGTAAGCATGGACGAAGAGAAGAATATCGATTACAGCGCGGAATTGATCCGAAAAGGTATTCATCTCTGTTCGCTGAGCATACCGGTCATCTATTATTTTATTTCGCGTGAAATGGCGCTGAAAATTTTAGTGCCGCTCACCGCTGCATTTTTTGTTGTCGATCTTCTTCGCTACTATCACCAGCCAACAGCGCGGATTTTTTACAAATTGTTCGGATGGCTTCTTCGCACGCATGAACAAAATCATGCCGTGAAGCGGTTGAACGGTGCCACGTACGTTTTGATTTCTGCAACGATCTGCGTGCTCATTTTTCCGAAGCTCATCACGATCACAAGCTTTGCTATTTTGATCATCAGCGATTCTACTGCGGCGCTTATCGGGCGCCGGTACGGCAAAAGGAGATTTTTTCGCAAAAGCATGGAAGGAAGCACAGCGTTTTTTATTTCTGCGCTTGTTGTCAGTTTCGTTACTCCAAAATTGTTTTATACGCCGATAGAATACGGCATTGCTGCGTGCGCCGCCGTGGTCGGCACAGTGATCGAAGCGTTGTCAATTCATATTGACGATAATCTTTCCATCCCGATTTCAATCGGCGTTGTGATGTGGGTACTGTACAATGCCTTTTATCCTTCGTCGCTGTCATTATTATCGCATATTGCTCGTTGAGAGGTGATGCATGAAACTAAAACTCGGTTTGCCGAAAGGAAGTCTGCAAGACTCGACATTGAACTTGCTTTCAAAAGCAGGATTTCATTTTTCCGTCAGCAGCCGTTCGTATTTTCCTTCGGTGGATGATGAGGAACTGGAAGGAATGCTCATTCGCGCACAAGAGCTTCCGCGATATGTCGAAGACGGAATATTTGATGCGGCGCTGACCGGCTATGACTGGATCGTCGAAAACAATGTTGATGTTGTGAGCGTCACCGACCTCGTTTATTCCAAGCAAAGCATGCGTAAAGTGAAATGGGTGCTCGCGGTGCATGAATCGTCGCCGGTGAAATCCGTGAAAGATTTAGAGGGCAAGCGCATTGCAACGGAAGTGGTAAATATCACGAACGCGTATCTCGCCAAACACGGCGTGAAAGCGCACGTGGAATTTTCCTGGGGAGCAACGGAAGTGAAAACGCCCGACCTTGTTGACGCGATTGTCGAAGTAACAGAAACCGGCAGTTCGCTTCGCGCAAATAAGCTGCGCATTGTGGATGTGGTGCTTGAATCGAATACGAAGCTGATTGCCAATAAAGAAAGCTGGGCTGACCCGTGGAAGCGTGAGAAGATCGAAAATCTTTCGATGCTGCTGCACGGTGCGATCAATGCCGGAACAAAAGTCGGGTTGAAAATGAATCTCCGGAAAAGCGATTTGCAGAGAGTTGTTGCACTGATTCCCGCTTTGCGCAAGCCGACTATCTCGCAGCTTGCGGATGAAGAATGGATTGCGCTCGAAACGATCATTGACGAAAATATCGTGCGGGGAATTATTCCGCAGTTGAAACGTGCCGGTGCCGAAGGAATTATCGAATATCCGCTGAACAAAGTGATCTACTGACACTTTTGATGTCTGTAGTGCGGTATCGCCAAATTTTCGTACACTCCATTCATTGCATTTCCCCGCTTCTTTGAATATCTTTTTTAACTGAACTTCTTCCGTCGTCGTTTCGTTTTCGTAGTGCATTTTTATTTTCCAAGGAACACTGTGGCTGTAACAAATTCCGTACATGACGGTGATATGGAACATGCTGGAAATGGCGCTAAGAGCGACAGCGCCAGCGGCGATACTTCACTTATTGTCAAGGGGGCGCGGGAACATAATCTCAAAAATATTGACGTCGAGATTCCGCGCGACAGGCTCGTTGTGATCACCGGACTTTCCGGTTCGGGTAAATCGAGTCTCGCGTTCGATACAATCTATGCCGAAGGACAGCGCCGCTATGTGGAAAGCCTTTCTGCGTACGCCCGCCAGTTTTTGGGACTGATGGAGCGCCCCGATGTTGATTACATTGAGGGATTGAGCCCGGCAATTTCCATCGAACAAAAAACGGTGAGCCACAATCCGCGTTCAACAGTCGGCACAGTGACGGAAATTTATGATTTTCTTCGCCTTCTTTTCGCTCGCGCCGGCGCACAGTTTTGCGTTGATTGCGGAACGAAAGTGCAGAAGCAAAGCGTGGATCAAATCATCGAAGCGATTCTGAAGATGCCGGAAGGAACGAAGATTCAAATTCTTGCGCCAGTGGTAAAGGGACGCAAAGGACATTACCGCGAATTGTTTGAAGAGATCGTGCGCGACGGTTTTCTCCGTGTTCGCGTTGACGGCGAGATTAAAGAAATTTCCAAAGGAATGAAGCTCGACCGTTATAAAATTCACGATATAGAAATTGTCGTTGACCGCATTGCGGTAAAGAAAGAAGCCCGCAGCCGCATTGCCGATTCTGTTGAAACCGCGTTGAATTTTGGTTCCGGCGTTCTCACTGTCAACGATGGGAAATCAGATTTTCTCTTCAGCAAACATTACTCTTGTCCGAATTGCGGACGAAGTTACGAAGAACCGGCGCCGAATTCGTTTTCGTTCAACACACCGTACGGCTCGTGTCCTTCATGCGAAGGATTGGGAGAGAAAAAAGAATTTTCGCTAGAGCTTATTTTACCCGATGAAAAACTTTCCGTCAACGGTGGCGGCATTGCCGCTCTCGGTAAACCGCGCCAAACGTGGCTTTTCAGTCAAGTACGAGCGGTGTTAAAACGAAATGGCTTTGACTTTGATACGCCGATTAAATCATTGTCGAAGAGTGCGCGTCAGGAATTGCTCTATGGCACCGGCGGCGAACGCATCGAAATTGAATATTCTCACGCCGGCGGCAAGCCCATTGTGTACAAACACCGCTTCGATGGCGTGGTTGGCATTATGCGGAATTATTACAACGATACATCATCGCCGCGAATCCGCGAATGGGTGGAATCATTCATGACAACAATGCGATGCGAAGAATGCAACGGCGGCAGACTGAAGAAGGAAAGCCTTGCGATCAAGCTTGAAAATGTAAAAACGGGAAGAACGTTTTCCATCGCAGACATCGTGCAGCTCTCACTCATTGCCGCGAAAGAATTTTTCAGCACGCTCGCGTTAGGCGAACGGCAGATGACCATTGCCGCACAAATTCTTAAAGAGATCGGCCAGCGGCTCAGTTTTATGTTGAATGTCGGATTGGGATATCTTTCGCTCGACCGTTCTGCGCGGACACTTTCCGGTGGAGAAGCGCAGCGCATCCGGCTTGCAACGCAGATCGGCTCGCAGCTTGTCGGTGTGCTCTATATTTTAGATGAGCCGAGCATCGGCCTGCATCAGCGCGATAACCTCAAATTAATTGATTCGTTGAAGAGCCTGCGCGATATCGGGAATTCTGTCATTGTTGTCGAGCACGATAAAGAAATGATTGAACAGGCGGATTTTGTTGTTGACCTCGGTCCGGGCGCCGGAGAGCACGGCGGATATTTGGTTGCCGCAGGAAAACCAAAAGAATTCAAAAACCAGAAATTCAGAATGAAAGCCGGAGGGAATGGAAACGGTGCATCGGCAACAATAGATTATTTAATTGGTAAGAAGACAATTCCGGTCCCGGCTCGTCGGCGAAAAGGAAACAGCAAACATCTCACGCTGAAAGGAGCGCGCGGAAACAATCTTAAAAATATTACGGCGAAAATACCCCTCGGCACGTTTGTATGCATTACCGGCGTGAGCGGCTCAGGAAAATCGT
>JAJYOI010000066.1 GCA_021796275.1 Bacteroidota bacterium | reverse complement strand
TGGAAAGTGCTCGGTCGGAGACATTTTTTGATATGATAATCAAGGCACACGCGCGTTTTTTTCTTCTGAATGAAATCATCGTTAATAAAATAGTTGCAGCTTCGAATCATGAAAATATCGCGCACGGTTTTCAATGCTGAACGCATCGTAGAAACATCGGTGTAGGGACCAAAATAGCGCGAACCGTCGCGCTTCACGCGCCGCGTAACGAAAACACGCGGGTATGGCTCATTTGTTACGACAATGAACGGATAGCTTTTATCATCCTTCAGATTCACGTTGTAGCGCGGCTTGTGCATCTTAATAAGATTCGCTTCGAGAATCAGCGCTTCCACTTCAGAATCTGTCGTGATGATTTCGACATCGGTTGCTTTTGAAATCATCAGAGCAATCCGGGGATCTAGCTGGCGCGACTTGTGGAAATATTGGCGGACGCGGTTGCGGAGAATTTTCGCTTTCCCCACATACAAAATTTTCCCTTCCGCATTTTTGAACTGGTACACACCGGGCTGGGTCGGAAGATTGTCAAGCTTCTCTTCCAACGAAACATCATCGGTCGTAAAGGAAATTTCTATGACAGGCTGCTCCGTTGACATACCATTTCAACGTGCAATTTTTTCAGCAAGTTCAATCAACACGCCGTTGGTTGATTTTGGATGCAGGAACACCACGCGGTAGCCATCGCCGCCATCGGACGGAGATTCATTCACAAATTGAAATCCTAAAACTTTCAATCGCTTGACTTCCGTTTCAAGTCCTTCAACTTCCAAACAGAGATGATGAATTCCCTCGCCCCGTTTTTCGATAAATTTTTCTATGGATGTTCCCGCTTCTGTCGCTTGTATCAATTCGAGAAAGCTTTCTCCAACCGGAAAGAAAGCGATCTGAGATTTTTGTTCCCGAACAATTTCAGAGTGCGGGGAATCAGAGCCGAACAATTTTGTAAAAATGTCCGACGAAACACCAATGTTTTTTACGGCAACACCGATATGGAGAATTCGCTTGATCATCGGTCCCTCAAAAATTTTTTCGTCTTGAATTATACTGCTGTCGCAAAATACATTCGTTCACTGAAAGTCGGATGAATGGACTATTGGATTGTTGGATTATTTTATCATCCATTAATCCATTATTCTAGTAATCCATTTCTTTGTCTCGCCTCCGTTCGCAAGCAAAATTCCCGCGAGCACAATCGCTGCGCCGGCGAGAATACGAGGCGATAATTCTTCGCTCAAAACAATGACACCTAGAATGACTGCAATTACCGGCGTAATGAAGGATGTCAACGAGAGGATCACCGCTTCAACCCGTTTCAATAGCCAAAAATAACTGACGAAGGTGACAACGGTACCAAAAATTCCGAGATAAAAAATTGAAAGAACCGTGCTCGCCGTAAAGTGCACCTGTGCATAATTCTCAAAAAAAATGCTCGCTGCAAAAAGGACGAATGCGCCGTACAAAATCGGCACGAACGTTGTGACCATCGGATCAATTGTGCGGCCGAACTTTTTAATAAGAATCACCGAATACGCTTGAAGTACCGCGCTCAGAATTACCGCTCCCATTCCCCACAGCGCGCCACTGTCGGCGGTGTGAAGATCATTTGAAAAAATAACCACAATGCCGAGAAAGCCGACGATAATGCCGGCAGTCTTCCACGATGTCATTTTCTCCGACGGAAGAAAAAGCTGCGAGAAAAGCGCGACGGCAAATGGATAAACGGTAAACAGTACTGACGCCAATCCCGACGGAATGAATTGCTCTCCCCAATAAACTAATCCGTAAGGAACACTGAACGCAGTCAGTGAAATAAGCCAATACATCTTTTGCGCTTCACGTGCGCGCGGAATTGTGACACCACGAAATCTTATAAGCGGGTACAATACTGCGCTCGCGACAAGAAAACGAAGTCCCGCCGCTAAGATTGGCGTGACCGTCTCTAATCCGATTTTGATAAACAGCCAAGTAGAACCCCAAATGCTGCAAACAAGAAAATACGCAAACGCGATTCGCCACCGCTCGTTCATCTCATTCAGCCATTTTGTTCAACACTAAACCGGACAACAATTTCGGATAGAAGAATGTCGATTTCTGCGGCATTGTGTGTCCGGCTTTTGCAACGGCGCGCACTTGTTCAATTCTCGTTGGGTTGATAATGAAAGCAATGTGCGCAGTTCCGCTTTTCACTTCTTTCATGCAGTCTTCAATCTGTTGTATGTAGTGAATGTTGAGCTTCTTTTCCTGCGCCTCAACAGAAATCCCAAGAACTTTTCCTAAAATGAAAGAGTGAAGCAGTGCAACATCAAGCTCTTTCACTTCGCTTGGCACGTCGGCGGGTGCCAACAAATTGAGCATGGACTCATTCTTCAAAGACGCAAGGAAAAACTGTGGATGCGCACCAACTATAATTCCGTACGAATGTTTCTTTCGCAAAGCAAGCTGTTTCAGTAATTCTTCTTGTGAAGAATATTCTTTCATTTCAAAATATTGTTTGATGGAAAGGGAGACGGTATTCCAGTCAAATTTCGGAAGACTGTGAACGACGCGGTGTGTCGGAAAAATGACAAGTCCTTCATCGTCAAGATTGGTGAAGAACATCATCACGTAATTATACAACTCCGTTCCGGTGTGATGCGGATTCTGTGAACGCATCAGATCGCGGTATGCCAGCGCAGTTTCATACCGGTGGTGCCCATCGGCAATCAGCACTTGCTTCGATTCCATTTCTCCTTCGATCTTTGCAAGCGCCGAAGCATCCGACAACACCCACAACTGATTGCGGACACCTTCGAACGTCACATCAATGGCTGCCGGAGAAGTAAACAATGCATTGACAATCGCATCAACCTTCTTCTTCGAATCGGAATACAATCCGAATACCTGGCTGAAATTCGAATTTGTCGCCTTAAACAATTTGAAGCGGTCTTCCTTCGCCTTCGAAAGAGTTTTTTCGTGCGGAAGCACAATCCCCTTCTCGAATTCCTCAAGCCGGCACAACGCAATAAATCCCTTTCGACGAATGGTTGAGCCGTTAGAATTTTGAAATGTCTGGATCAAAGGATACACGGCGGACTTTTCATCGCGCATCAATACGCCCGCTGACTGCCACTCTGCAAATGCTTTTGCGGCGGCGCTATAGCGATCGTCCTCGCGTCCTAAAATCAAACGAACGATATTGAATGGATCCTTATCATAATATGCGTTCTGTTGTTGCGGCGAAATAACATCGTACGGCGGAGCAATAACAGTTGCAATGTTAACTTTTGATTGATTATAACGAATTCCACGGAATGGTCTAATGACAGGCATAGAATATTTTAGATTGAAGGTTGATAATTGATGAATGACGGATTTCGACCAACAAATTTTTCACTTTTAATTTTTAATTTGGTTACCGTATCCTAATCTTTTCAGCCACGCTTCACTTCCTCTCCACTTTTCACGGACTTTTACATGCAATTCCAAAAATACTGCATGGCCTAAAAATGATTCAATCTCTGTCCGAGCCTGTTCGCCTAATTTTTTCAACACTGCTCCCTTTTTGCCGATAAGAATCCCTTTTTGCGATTGCCGTTCGACAAAAATTTCCGCGCTGATAAAATGCTTTTTAGCGGTGCGCTCCGTGAACGCGACAATATCCACCGTTGTTGAATACGGAATCTCCTGTGCAAATTGTTCGAAAATTTTCTCACGGATAATTTCGCTGACAAAGAATTTTTCCGGTGCGTCGCTGACAATATCAGGTGGATAGAACGGCGGGCTTTCGGGAAGATATTTCACAATCGTCGCTACAAGTTCACCGGTGCCAAAAGAATTCAAAGCTGAAATCGGGAGAATTTCATCGAAAGGAAATGCCTTACGGAGGCCGTCAATCATGGGCAGCACATCGCTTTTTTCAACGCGGTCAATCTTATTGATCACGAGAAATGTTTTTTTCCCCGCCGATGGGAGGTGTACTGACATTACTTTTTCAAGCGCACGTGCGCTTTCCTGCACACCGACCGATCTTGCTTTTTCTGCGTCAACAAGAAACAAAACAACATCTGCATCATCAAGCGCCGACGAGGCAAATTTCATCATCACTTCCTGCAGCAGATATTTCGGCGAAATAAGCCCTGGCGTATCGAGAAAAATTACCTGAAAGTTTTCACCGCTCAAGATTCCCATAATTTTATGGCGTGTCGTCTGCGGTTTTTTTGTAACGATTGAAATCTTCTGATTCAGAATGGCGTTCATGAGCGTCGATTTCCCGACGTTCGGTTCGCCTACGAGCGCCGCATAGCCTGTATGAAAAACCGTTTCTGATTCCATGATCTAAATTATTTTTTCCTGCAGCGATATCACGTTAAAAATCTGTGCTTCTAATGTAACGAATAGTGCACGGAGTTTCAATTTGGTCAGCTTTCTGACCTCAGAAAAAAATAATTCCCCAGAGGATTTACAATTGTGAATTCTACCCTCCGGCAATCGCCCCGATGATGAGAAATGGCTCTTCTCCTGATACGATTTTTGGGGGCAACTCGATATCGGAAGACTCAAGAGAAAAATCTTCTCCGCATGCGAAGAACCGCAAAAAGGGCCGGCGCTGCTGCGTGACATGATCGCGTATCGTCCCGCGCAACATCGGGTAGTGCGTTTCAAGCGCATCGAGAACCGAACATATCGTAACGGCGCCCGCTACTGCAATTTGAACCTCAGCATCAGATTGCGCCAGCGTTCGTAAATGATATGGAAGCACGACACGGATCATTGCAGTGTTTGAACTTCTACAGAGAACACCGCAGGAAGATTGCTCACGATGGCGTTCCAGTTGTCTCCGCCATCCGGCGACAAGTACACCTGTCCGCCTGTTGTTCCAAAATAAATACCGCATGAGTCGAGCGAATCAACAGCCATCGCGTCGCGCAAAATGTTGACGTAACAATCGCTCTGAGGCAGCCCCTTCGTGAGTGCCTCCCATTCATTTCCGCCAGAGCGGCTGCGATACACACGCAGTTTTCCTTCCGGCGGAAAATGCTCAGAATCGCTTTTGATCGGAATGACGTAAATAGTGTTCGGTTCGTGGGTATGAACATCAATCACAAATCCGAAATCGGTCGGCAAGTTGCCGCTCACCTCATGCCACGATTCGCCGGCATCGTCACTGCGCATAACATCCCAGTGCTTCTGCATGAAAAGAACATTAGGGCGCGAGCGATGCATTGCGATGCGGTGAACGCAGTGACCCACTTCGGCATTCGGATCGGGAATATATTCCGATCTCAGTCCGCGGTTAATCGGTTTCCATGTTTTGCCTGCGTCATCGGTTCGGAACACACCCGCGGCAGAGATTGCAACGTAGATTCGATTGTGATTTTTGTGATCGAGAAGAATCGTATGCAGTCCCATTCCACCTGCGCCGGGTGCCCACTTAGGACCGGTGCCGTGGCCCCGCAAACCGGCAAGTTCGTGCCAAGTCTGACCGCCATCGATCGTGCGAAACAGTGCAGCATCTTCAACGCCGGCATACACTGTATTTGGATCAGTAAGCGACGGCTCAAGATGCCAAACGCGCTTAAACTCCCACGGATGCTGAGTTCCGTCGTACCACTGATGCGTCGTAAGAGGTTTGCCGGTTTCGGAAGATGTGTCATAAACAAATTTGTTGCTTTCGGCTTTGGGAAAACCTTCAGGAGTCTTCGTCGGCTCGCCCGGTTTTGTGCCGGGCTGAAACCATGTCTTACCACCGTCGTCCGAACGTTGAATGATTTGTCCGAACCAGCCGCTTGTTTGCGACGCGTACAGGCGGTTTGGATCAGCCGGAGAGCCTTTAACATGATAAATTTCCCACCCTGCAAAGTGGGGACCGCTGACATCCCACTTTGTGCGCTTTCCATCCGACGTCAGGATGAATGCCCCTTTGTGCGTGCCAACCAAAACTCTAACTCCGCTCATAGTGAATCCTCCTCGATTATGGTTTGTTTGTTCTCTTGATCGGTTTTCATTTTTTATACCTTCAACTAATGTGTTCCAGGTATAACACATCTTGGAAGGTCAAAAATTTGATGCTCAAAAAATTATCAGAGATTTCTTCGAGATTAATAGTGCGGCACGCGAGCATCAATCCTTTCAGACCAGGCATCAATCCCGCCGACGAGGTTTTTGACTTTCTGAAACCCTTTCTTCCTCAGGAATTCTGCTGCGCGGGCGCTTCTGCTGCCAACTTTACAGTGAACAATAATTTCTTTTGAAGAATCAATCTCATGAAATCTTTTGGGCAGTTCGGAAAGAGGAATCAACTGTGCGCCGATATTTGCAATATCGTACTCGTGCGGCTCGCGTACGTCGAGAACACAAAGATTGTCGCCGCGATCTATGCGCATCTTGAGCTGTTCAACGGTAATTTCAGTTTGTTCATCAATTGCTTCTGCAGCGAGCGGCGATTTCACTCCGCAAAACTGTTCGTAATCTATCAACTCGTGAATCGTCGGCGCTTGGCCGCACACCGGGCATGCCGGGTCTTTTCTCAATTTCAATTCGCGGAATGCGAATTTCAATGCATCAAACAATATGAACCTGCCGATGAGCGGTTCACCTTCGCCGAGAATGAGTTTGAGAACTTCAAGCGCTTGCAGCGTTCCGATAATTCCCGGCAGAATTCCTAACACGCCGCCTTCTGCACAGCTTGGAACAAGCCCTGGCGGAGGCGGAGCCGGATATAAACAGCGATAGCATGGACCGCGGCGCGCATCGAAAACGCTGACTTGTCCGTCGAAGCGCAAAATAGAGCCATACACGTTCGGCTTGCCGAGAAGAACGCAGGCATCATTCACAAGATAGCGGGTAGGAAAATTATCCGTTCCATCCACAATTACATCATAGCCGGCAAAAATATTCAGTGCATTTTTCGATGTGAGCCGCTCTTCGTACGTTTCAATGGCGATATGCGGATTGATTCCCGCCAGCGTTTCGCGCGCCGAGTCGAGCTTCGATCTTCCAATATCATCTGTTGAATGCAGCAGTTGCCGCTGTAAATTTGTGACGTCAACAACATCGAAATCCACAAGACCGATCGTTCCAACTCCGGCGGCGGCGAGGTACATGCCAGCCGGAGACCCAAGTCCTCCGGCTCCGATAATAAGAACTTTCGCCGCTTTCAATTTTTTCTGGCCAGTCATGCCGACTTCGGGAATGAGTAAATGTCTGCTGTAACGCAGCATCTCTTCCCGTGAAAGCTGCATGTCTCTCCCAGCCTCGGCATCAACGACGCCGGTAATCGAAGGAACAATGTTCACGGTGCCGGTACTCTTCATTGGTGCATTCACATTCGACAAATACCTGATATCTTCATCATTCAATTAAAATTTAACACAGCTTTACGTCGCACTGTTCCCGGCATTGAGAAGCTGCCAAAACTCGCCGTTCTTTCCACTTAATCAGAAAAGCGTTCATGAACGTCAACTTTCCGACGCTCGGTTCGCCTGCGAGCACCACGCAGCCTATGTGAAAAACTGCTCCGGGTTTCACCATCTAAATTATTTTTTCAGCAACAACGAGCTGTTTTTTTTCAATTTAACAAATAGGCCATGGAGTTTCAATGAGAACAAATTTGAAATTGCCGTCCGCACTCGCTACATTTCAAGGAAATTATACACGGCATTCAAATCATGAAAAATCCTGCTCAAATTATTGCTCTCCTAACAGATTTCGGTCTTCATGATCATTTTGTCGGAACGATGAAAGGCGTTATTTTCTCCATCAATCCGCAGGCACGCATTGTTGATATTTCTCATGACATTGAGCCGCAGAACGTTTCTCAAGCCGGATATTTGCTCTGGTCGTCGTACCGCTATTTTCCTTCTGGAACAATTTTTGTTTGTGTCGTTGATCCGGGCGTTGGAAGTTCACGGCCGATTATTGCTGTGCGCACACAACACCACATTTTTGTTGCTCCAGAGAATGGTCTTCTCGATTATGTTCTCGCAGAAGAAGGAATCAAAAAAGCTGTCCGCGTTGAGTATCACTCGCATTCTTCTGCACAAAAATACTTTCTTCAAAACATCTCTTCATCTTTCCACGGACGCGACGTGTTTGCGCCGCTGGCTGCACATCTTTCGCTTGGAATTTCTCTGACAAAAGTCGGCTCGCCGGCCAAATTGCCTAACACAAAATCCCTTTTTGTAAATCTGAGTTCGCCCACAGACAGCGCGAAAATCATTCACATTGATTATTTCGGGAATCTCATTACAAACATCCGCATTCACAGCAATCAAAAAATATTCGGCGGCGTTTCGTGCGCCGTTGGGAAAAAACGCATTACACAATGGATTCGTTTTTATGACGAAGCTCCTTCCAATATTCCATGCCTCATTGTTGGAAGCAGCAACCTCATCGAAATTGTTGTGAAGAACAACAACGCGGCAAAATTGCTCTCAGCTCGCACCGGAATGAATGTTCACCTTCATAAAAAAGGCAATTGATGAACCGGCGATTTTTCGACTTCCTTGGATTGAAACGAAACACCGCAGCATTGCTCGGCATGGTGATTCTTGTCGGAATGGGAGAACGCATGGCGGAACGCTTCCTGCCGATCTATTTGTTGGCGCTGGGCGGAGGCGCGCTTTCCATCGGCTATCTCAATGGCACCAGCAATTTACTCAACGCAATTTATTCTTTCATTGGCGGCTATGCCAGCGACCGCGTGGGATATAAACGCGCACTGCTGTTCTTCAATCTGCTTGCAATTTTTGGATATGTGATTGTCATTGTCTTTCCGTATTGGCAGGCGGTGATCGTGGGATCAATTTTCTTTCTGTCGTGGACGGCAATATCACTTCCGGCAACAATGGATCTCGTCTCAAAAAATTTGCCGTCGCACAAACGCACTATGGGCGTTTCGATGCATTCATTAGTGCGGCGCATTCCGATGGGCTTGGGTCCAGTTATCGGTGGAACATTTATCGTGTGGTACGGGGAGACAACCGGCGTACGCATTGCGTTCGGAGTTGCGATTGCGTTCGCAATTGTTGCTCTCATTGTTCAACAGCGAATGATTGAACAAGAAAAACGTGCTCAGGCAGAAAAAAATCCACTGAAACTTTGGGCGCTCATGTCTTCCGATTTAAGACATCTTCTTCTTTCCGATATTCTCATTCGCTTTTGTGAGCAAATCCCTTACGCCTTCGTTGTTGTCTGGAGTATGAAAGGCGACGGCGTTTCAGCGATTGAATTCGGAATTCTCACGGCAATCGAAATGGCGACATCTGCTGCAATTTATATTCCCACGGCATATCTCGCCGACCGCGGAACAAGAAAGCCGTTTGTGATCATCACATTTTGGTTCTTCACATTGTTCCCGCTTGTGCTGCTATTCTCTCATACATTCTTATGGCTTGTTATTGCGTTCGTGATTCGCGGTCTAAAAGAATTTGGCGAGCCGACGCGCAAGGCAATGATTCTCGAATTAAGCCCGGAAAACAGAAAAGCGGGAATGTTCGGCGTGTATTACTTGATCCGCGACGTCATTGTTTCCATCGCGGCATTTTTTGGTGCGTTCTTGTGGGAAATTTCCCCTGAAGTGAATTTCCTCACTGCGTTTGCATTCGGAGCAATCGGAAGTATTTTCTTTATGATATTCGGAAGAGATGTTTCCGCATCGCCACAATCGCCGGCAGCGTAAAATCTACACATACTCCATAAATCCGTCGAACGCATGACAGACTTGAATGGGGTATTCAATGTCAGTCAAAATCTGCTTCGTAAGTAAAAGTTTCCTGTCTAGAAATTCATCATCATGCGCCGGATCGTGATGCGTAACAATCCAGTGTTTCACCCCAGTAAGTTTGCACAGCAAACAGCCGTTGCTTAATGCAGTGTGTCCCCAGCCGATTTTCTGCGCATACTCATCATTCGGATACTGGGACTCGGTAATGAGAATGTCTGAGCCTGCGATAAAATCCATCACTTGTTTATATGGAGCAAGCAATTTGCTTGTGACATCTTTTGGCGAACCGAGATAACCCTGCAAAAATTCGTTGTCGCTGATGTATGTGATCTTCTTTCTATTCATCTCAATCTTAAACCCAACAGCAGCACCTGGATGATGGACATATTCCCAAAAGACTAAAACCTTCCCGATCTTCACAGGATTTTCTTTCAAATGAATAAACTCCATCTTGGACTTCATATCGCTAAGCTGAATCGGAAAATAATCAGCATCGAGCTGGCCGCTAAAAACGGATTCAAGATCTTTACCAAATCCGGAAGCACCGTAGATGTGAAGCTCTGCACCCGGCACGTACGCCGGCAAGAAAAACGGAAATCCCTGAATATGGTCCCAATGCGTATGGCCGATGAAAATATGCAGCGGGCGAAGATGATCTTTCATCAAATGTATTCCAAGCTCGCGAATACCTGAGCCGGCATCAAAAATCACCATCTCGTTCCCCCATCCCACTTCAAAGCACGGCGTGTTTCCTCCGTAGCGCGCGTACCGTTCGCCGGCAACCGGCGTCGAACCGCGTGTTCCCCAAAACCTGAAATAGGCGCGTGAAGTATCCAATGCCGGAAGATATGGCTTGCATGCCGCAGTTTCTGCCGTGTTCATTATTAATGGAATTGCTACAGCAGAATGTCCGCCGAAATATTTTTTCGTCATATCAACAAGCTGCTGATTGTCAAACGGCTTGGGGAGAAAATCATCTGCGCCCAATTGCATTGCCGTATCCTGATCCGGCTTGTATCCTTTAGCTGAACACATAATAACACCAACGCCGCGCGTCGCTTCGTTTGCTTTCAGAATTTTCAAAACATCAAAGCCGTGAACTTCCGGCATCATGATGTCGAGGATAATCAAATCAGGTTTGAAGGAAAGAACTTTCTCGACGCACTGGCGCCCGTTGTCAATACTGTCAACTTCGTAGCCGTTTCTTTTCAGCACTTGCTGGATCATCATTCGGACTTCAGCAACATCGTCAACCACGAGAATGCGCTTCATAGGAGTTCCGTAGAATTGGTGAGATCGTATTGGTGCGGAAAAGGTAGAGAATGATTTAACGAAACGCAAGGAGCAATCTCACAATTGCTGCTGCCAATTAAAAAAAGCTTGATTTTCTTGAACTCTTTCGGTATGCTGAACTTCATCATCAAAGCCCAACAACAGCACTAGGAGAACAATTGATGTTTAATCAATTATTCAAAAGAAAAGCGCTCGACGAAATGATCAAAGAAGGGGAAGAACCGGAACATCAATTGAAACGTGCGCTCGGCGCATTCGATGTGACCATGTTAGGCGTCGGCGCAATCATCGGCGCGGGAATTTTTGCAACGATTGGAACGGCGGCGGCGGGAGATTTGTCGCGCCCCGGCGCGGGACCTGCGCTCATTGTCTCGTTCATCTTCACTGCCGTTGCGTGCGGGTTTGCTGCATTGTGTTACGCCGAATTTGCAGCAATGGTTCCTATTTCCGGAAGCGCCTACACGTATGCCTACGGAACACTCGGCGAAGTCATTGCATGGATCATCGGCTGGGATTTGATCATCGAATATGCTGTCGGCAACGTTGCCGTCGCAATTAGCTGGGCAAATTATTTCAAAACACTTGTCGCCGGGTTTGGCATTATCATTCCCGATTGGCTTTCAACGGATATCCGAACCGCAGAAAAAATTCCGGGGCTGATTGCAAATGCTCCGCACATTTTCGGCATTCCGATCGTCTTCAACATTCTCGCCTTCGGAATTGTCGCATTGATTACGATCGTGCTTGTCATCGGCATTCGCGAAAGTTCGAGAATGAACACGTTTATGGTGCTCATCAAGCTTGCCGTGCTCGGGTTTTTCATTTTCGTCGGCGTACATTATGTGAAGCCGGCAAACTGGACTCCGTTTGCGCCGAACGGATGGGCCGGCATTCAGGCTGGCGCCGCAATCGTCTTCTTTGCTTACATTGGCTTCGACGCGGTTTCGACCGTTGCGGAAGAAGTGCGCAATCCGAAACGGGATTTGCCGATCGGAATCATCGGCTCACTCATCATCAGCACTATTATTTACATTCTGGTCGCGGGGATTTTCACAGGAATTATTCCATACAAAGTTTTAGTGCAGACGCTTGCCACGTCTCAAGCAGAGCCGCTGACACTCGCTCTTCAATATGCGAACATTGAAAAATGGGGAAACCTTGTTGTGGGAATTGTTGCATTCGGTTCGGTTGTTGCACACACCGCTGTTCTGCTTGTGTTTCAATTAGGACAGCCGCGAATTTTCTTTTCGATGGCGCGTGACGGACTGCTTCCTCAAAGCTTTGCGAAAGTCCATCCGAAATTCCGCACGCCGCACGTCACGACAATTTTTACCGGCATTGCTGTCGGCGTAACGGCAATGTTCACAAGCATTGACGAAATGGTTGACCTCACAAACATCGGAACTCTCTTCGCATTCATTCTTGTCTGCATCGGCATAGTGATCATGCGAAAACGCGAACCGAATCGCCCGCGTGGATTCAAAACGCCGTGGGTGCCCCTCATTCCCATTCTTGGCGTTTTTTCATGTATGTACTTGATGCTCGGATTACCATGGATAACCTGGGTGCGTTTCGGAGGATGGCTGGTGATCGGCCTGGTGATCTATTTTCTTTATGGGTACCACAGAAGCAAATTACGTACAGCGCAGAAGTAGAAAATTAAGAAACCCCATCGAAAGAAGTCACGCCAAAATTTTGGGCGTGACTTCTTTTGTGAACAATCCTTCATGCATTCAATTCAGCGTACGCTTCGATCGGCGGACACGTGCACATGATATTCCGGTCGCCGTACGAATTGTTAATTCTGCCTACGCTGGGCCAGAATTTTCTTTTACGAAGATGCGGTACGGGGTAGACAGCTTTATAGCGGGTGTACGGATGATTCCACGCTTCACCTAACGCTTCTTGCGCGGTGTGAGGCGCATTCTTCAGCACATTATCCTGTGCATCAGATTTCCCGTCAATAATTTCCTGAATTTCATTGCGGATAGAAATCAACGCGTCGGCGAAACGATCAAGTTCCGCTTTCGATTCGCTTTCCGTCGGTTCAATCATGAGAGTCCCGGCAACGGGGAACGAAACAGTCGGCGCATGAAATCCATAATCCATTAATCGTTTTGCAACGTCTTCTGCTTCAATATTTGCCGCCTGTTTGAATGGCCGCAGATCAAGAATAAACTCGTGCGCAACTTTTCCATTCTTCCCTTGATAGAGAACCGCATAATATGGTTCTAACCTTGCTTTCAAATAATTCGCGTTGAGAATTGCAAACTTTGTCGCTTCAGTGAGCCCGCGCTGCCCCAGCATTTTAATGTATGCGTACGAAATGAGAAGGATACTTGCGCTTCCCCACGGCGATGCCGCAACGGCATGAATTGCTTTTGCTCCACCGGAAGTAATCACAGTATGCCCGGGAAGATACGGCGTTAAATGTTTCGCAACACAAATCGGTCCCATTCCCGGTCCGCCGCCGCCGTGAGGAATCGCAAACGTCTTGTGCAGGTTAATATGACAAACATCCGCTCCAATCACGCCCGGGCTTGTCACTCCAACTTGTGCATTGAGATTTGCGCCATCCATGTACACCAGACCGCCGTTGTCGTGAACAATGCCGCAGATGTTTCGTATTTCTTCCTCGAACACGCCGTGTGTTGAAGGATATGTCACCATCAATGCAGCCAAATCTTTTTTATGAGCGGCAGCCTTTTCTTTCATATCAGCAACATCAATATTGCCGCGCTCGTCGCATCGCACAATCACAACTTTGAACCCGGCCATCACCGCGCTTGCCGGATTCGTTCCATGCGCAGAGGAAGGAATAAGAACCACATTCCGATGTCCTTCGGCGTGATCTTCATGATACGCGCGGATAACCATGAGCCCGCTGTATTCTCCTTGTGCGCCGGAATTTGGTTGAAGTGAAACAGCATCTAATCCGGAAATTTCACACAAAGCAAATTTAAGTTCTCTAAAGATGGCATGATAACCCTTTGCCTGTTCAACAGGAGCAAATGGATGAAGGTCAGAAAATTCCTTCCAACTCACAGGAAGCAATTCTGTCGCAGCATTTAACTTCATGGTGCATGAGCCGAGCGGAATCATCGAATGCGTGAGCGAAAGGTCTTTGTTCTCCAACTCCTTAATGTAGCGCATCATTTCTGATTCAGAATGATACCGGTTGAACACCGGATGTTCGAGGAACGCGCTTGTGCGTTGAAACGGTGCGTTAAATTTCACGTTGAGATCGTTGAACAACGCCGTTCCATTGTTCGCCGTAATTTTCTTCCGTGCCGCTTCCGCAAACACTGCGGCAATTTTTAGAACATCTTCCGGCTGCGTCGTCTCATCCACCGAAATACCGATGCAGCGAGCGTCAATGTAACGGAAATTCAATCGGGCAGCTTCTGCCAGCGACCGAATCTTCTCAACTGATTCGCCATGGCGAATTGCAATTTTGAGTGTATCGAAGAATATCGGATTGCATTGTTCGTAGCCGAGCTGCACCAACAGCCGTTCTAACGCCGTTGCAATTCCATGAACGTTGCGCGCAATTCTCCGCAGTCCGTCTGCGCCATGATACACTGCATACATTCCTGCCATAATCGCAAGCAGCGCCTGCGCTGTGCAAATGTTGGAAGTTGCTTTCTCACGGCGAATGTGCTGCTCGCGTGTTTGTAATGCCATGCGGTACGCCTGATTGTTGTGCGCATCAATCGAAACGCCGATAATGCGCCCCGGCGTGCTGCGAATGAATTCATTCTTTGTTGCAAAAAAAGCCGCGTGAGGTCCGCCGTACCCCACCGGCACACCAAACCTTTGCGACGAACCGACAACAACATCAGCACCAAATTCTCCGGGCGGCGTTAAGAGTGCAAGGCTCAATAAATCCGCAGCCACGACGGTAAACACACCGGCAGTATGCCCATTTTCAATGAATTGACGATAATCGTTCACCGCGCCGTCATGAGACGGATACTGAACAATTGCGCCGAAAAAAGAATTATCGAGCGTAGCGGTTTTATGATCGCCGAGAACAATTTCAAAACCAAGCGGCTTAGCGCGCAGCTTCAACACATCTATGGTTTGAGGAAAGCATGTTTCAGAAACAAAAAACTTCGTCCGGTTGTCGGAAGATTTATTGGCAATGTTGTGCAGCATAATCATTGCCTCGGCAGCGGCGGTTGCTTCGTCAAGCAGTGAAGCATTTGCAACTTCCATCTTCGTCATATCAATTATCATGGTCTGGAAATTCAGCAGCGCTTCGAGTCTGCCCTGTGAAATTTCGGCTTGGTACGGCGTGTATTGTGTATACCATCCGGGATTTTGAAAAATATTTCTCAAAATCACAGACGGCGTAATGCAATTGTAATACCCAAGTCCGATATATGATTTGCAGGCGACATTTTGGTTTGCGGCATCGCGAAGCGATTCAAGAAAGCGGCGTTCGCTCACCGCTTCGGGAAGCTGCAACGGCGCTGTTAAGCGAATATTCTTGGGAACTGTTTGTTCGATCAACTCATCAAGCGAACGGGAGCCGACGGTTTCAAGCATCTCTTGTACATCGCTGCCTGCCGGACCGATATGACGCGATTGAAATTCTTCTTCGACAAATTGAAATGAGGTCATGAAAGTATGTTGTTTGAAAAAATTTGGTTTACATCAAAGAGAAAAAAAGAATCCTGCCAAGCAGGGCTCACATTGTATCATCACTAAAGAACACTCGTAAGAGTTGCCGCAGTACGTGGCGGGAATTACTTTGCAATAAGCTTCTTGTACGATTCGGCGTCAAGCAATGAATCAAGTTCTTGTGCATTATCTACAGTGATCTTCAACATCCAGCCTTCACCGTAGGGATCTTTGTTGATCACATCCGGCGAGTCGTTGATTACTTTGTTCACTTCTTTCACCGTACCGCTGACCGGCGCATACAAATCTGAAACCGCTTTCACGGCTTCAACGGTGCCGAACGACTGCCCTTTTTGAATTTGGGCGCCGGCTTTCGGGAGTTCGACGAACACAATGTCACCCAATTCGCCTTGGGCATACTCAGTGATGCCGACGAATCCCTCGCTTCCCTCGATGCGAATCCATTCGTGGTCTTTCGTGTATTTAATGTTTTCAGGAAAATTCATAGTCTGCCTTTGTTAGTCTTTGAAATCAAATGTTTCAATAAATTTTGTGTCGAACACCCCGCTGCGGAATTTTTCGCTTTGCATCACTTTCTTCTGAAAAGGAATTGTCGTGTGAATTCCTTCGATGACAAATTCTTCCAGCGCATATGTCATGCGCGTGATCGCTTCCTCGCGCGTTGCTGCATGGACAATGAGTTTCGCAACAAGTGAATCATAATACGGCGGAATAATATAGCCGTCATAAATATGCGAATCTATCCGAATGCCCGGGCCGCCCGGAAAATGAAGCGTTGTAATTTTGCCCGGTGAAGGACGAAAATCGTTGTTGGGATCTTCGGCATTGATGCGGCATTCAATTGCATGGCCGTGAAATTTCACTTTCTTCCTGCTGATTTTCTTTCCGGATGCAATTTCAATCTGCGCCTTAATCAAATCATAGCCCGTAACAAATTCCGTTACCGGGTGTTCCACCTGAATGCGCGTGTTCATTTCCATGAAATAGAAATTCTTTTCTTTATCAAGCAAAAATTCAATCGTACCCGCGCCGAGATATTTCACGCTTTTCGCGCCTTTCACCGCTGCTGCGCCGATCCTCTCCCGAAGTTCCGCGTCCACCGCCGGCGACGGCGATTCTTCAATTAATTTTTGATGACGGCGTTGAACGGAACAATCTCGTTCGCCAAGATGGATGACGGTACCGAACGCGTCACCGAGAATTTGGATTTCAATATGTCGGGGATCTTCAAGATATTTTTCGATATACACATCCGGATTCGCGAAAGCCGCTTCGGCTTCAGCGCGCGCAGTTTGAAATGCCTTCTCCAATTCATCTTCGGCGCGCACAATACGCATTCCTCTTCCACCGCCGCCCGCCGATGCTTTGATGATAACCGGTAAACCGATTTCCTTTGCGATGCGTTTCGCCTCTTCCACATCTTTCACAACGCCGTCGCTGCCGGGAACTACGGGCACACCTGCTTTTCGCATGGTATCCTTGGCGAGCGATTTATCTCCCATCGCCGTGATCATCTCCGGCTTGGGTCCGATAAATGTAAGGCCCGATGAAAGACAGATCTCGGAAAATTGCGCGTTCTCCGCAAGAAATCCGTAGCCGGGGTGCACGGCATCGGCATTCGTTACTTCTGCTGCGGAAAGAATTCGCGCAACACTCAAATAGCTTTCTTTACTGGAAGGCGGGCCGATGCAAATTGCTTCATCGGCAAAACGAACATGAAGGGAATCGCGGTCAGCTTCAGAATAAATAGCAACCGTGGAAATGCCCAATTCGCGGCACGCGCGAATAATGCGCAAGGCAATTTCCCCTCTGTTGGCAATAAGAATTTTTTTTAGCACGTTGGCTCCAATACTTCGTCAGGAATAATGTAAAATAAGGAGCCGTCAATCGATATCAACAAGGAAGAGCGCCTGATTGTACTCCACCGGTTTGCCATTTTCGACGCATACTTTTACAATTTTACCCGCAACATCGCATTCAATTTCGTTCATCAGTTTCATTGCCTCGACGATGCAGAGCACGTTGCCAGGCTGTACAAGAGAACCGACTTCCACATAATTTGCTGCGTCGGGAGCCGGTGCGCGATAAAACGTACCGACAATCGGCGATTTTACCTCGTGATATTTTTTTTCAGAAGGCGCGGCAGGCGGCTTTTCACTTCCAGAGACCGACTCAACTGTCGGAGCTGGAACCGGGCTCTGTTGTACTGGAACAGCGGGTGCGGGCATTGACGGAACCGGAAATTGATAGACCGGATGCATATCATTTGCGCGCTTGGTGACTCTTACCCGCACTCCTTTTTCTTCCACCTCCAATTCGTTAACATTACTTTCCTCCACCAATTTTACAATCTTCTTAACGTACGCTAAATCCATTATGGCTCCGCGTCATGGTGATAGAAAAATGGAATACGGCGGCAACGGCGACATTAACGTTTCACGCGTTCGAGGTATTGACCGGTCCGCGTATCAACTTTGACAACATCGCCTTCGTTGATAAACAAAGGCACGTTCACAGTTGCGCCGGTTTCAACCTTTGCCGGCTTTGTTCCCGGATTCGCAGTATCGCCGCGAACTCCCGGAACCGTTTCAATAACTTTGAGTTCGATGTTGAACGGTAAATCTGCACCGACAGGTTCAGTGCCGTCGAACATCACTTCGACTGCAACGCCTTCTTTCAAAAATTTTGCACCTGAACCAAGAATCTTTTCGTCAATCGGGATTTGTTCAAACGTTTCCTGATCCATAAAATGATAGCTCGTGCCGTCATGGAAAAGATATTGGTATTGTTTTCTCTCGACGCGCACAATCTCAACTTCTTCGCCGGAACGGAAGCGGTTTTCGATAACGCGGCCATTTTTTACATTCCGCATTTTCGCTTGATAAAACGCGCGCAGGTTGCCGGGAGTGCGGTGCTGATATTCTTCAAGAACCAAAAGCTCGCCGTTAAAACGTAAAAAATCTCCAACTCTTAAATCTGAAGTAGTTGCCATATTTTCTTAAACAGTTATCCTTCTTAAAAATGCTGAAAAAAAGAAAATTTGAACGATTTTTAATAAAATTGCGGAAAAAATATAGTCAGAATGGGGTAGAAAGTCAACAACGACGATACATTCAAAAAATAACCGCTGGCACACTCCTTAGCCAAATAATTCGAACGGCTTCAACATCATATCGTCGCGCCCAATGTTTGATTTGCATTGGCCACAAAAATCCTATACATTTGCTGAAACCTATCCTGACATGATCCAGAAAAGCGTTCTTGTGCGCTACATATCAACAACTGATTTCCAATTCAAAATCCGCCGCGGCAGAAGGAAGAAAATTGCAACTGTCTGCAATTGCGGAGGACCAATTCATTCATCAACAATCTACGGAGGTATTGTATGGTGCAATTCCACGGTTTGAATCTTGTGGCGGTGTTGGTTGCGGCGATCGTAAGCATGGTTATTGGCGCCGCGTGGTATTCGCCAGCGCTGTTTGCAAACCAATGGATGGGGTACATCGGCAAAAGTGAATGACCACCGCCAAAGGCGGTGGCTTCAAAAAACTTTACTTCTAAAAGAAGTTAAACTTCCCTTGTTCTCGTTCTTCACGCCTATCTTCTTTCTCCTGATACCTTACATACTTCCGTATCATC
>JAJYOI010000065.1 GCA_021796275.1 Bacteroidota bacterium | reverse complement strand
CTGCTTTGGAGCGGGACGTTGGGAACGAGATGAAACACTTAAAATCTTTTGTCGCCGCTGTACTTTATTCTCTTGACTCTTTACTTATTAAAGAGGTTAGGCGGCGTTATTCTTGCGATAGCAAACAGTCTTTTGTCTTTTGACTAATATTCCAAAAGTAACTTGTAATAATATATCTGCGATTAATCTCGGCCGGTAGGTCGTATTTAATGCTATCTTTTAATCCAAGGCGATTAGATGCAACATTAAAGTCATTTGCGTACTTCTTAAGATTAATGACTAACGAATCATACTCATTTAATTGACGAACCGAAACCAATAGTAGCGAATCCCGATTACCAGATTTTTGTTTATTGATTATGCAATTTAGAGGAAAAACCGATTGAATAAGGCCGAATTCAAGGTAGAATAATCTATAGTAATCACTTATAAACGAGTGCAAAGCAATCTTAATTTGAATTAGCTGTTTTGAGTCAGACAAACTATCAATGGTTTGATGTTCTTCTAATTCAAATTGATGCATATGTTTTAAGTGATTGTTAAGTTTTGAAGTTTCAATTGAATCTATTGCAACCCATTCATTGGTCTCACCAAAGTGATAAAATGTATTAAATCTTCTGTTAACCAATTTAGAAATCAATCGAGTGTCATTATCTGTTACTGTTTTTACACAACCAGATAAAAAACACAATAAAATCAGAGTTAAGAACTTCATTTGATTCTCATTGCTGTAAGCCGCCTAACGGCTGGAACTAAGCTGCGTGCAAACCTGTCCGCCAGCTTTTTGGCGGATTCTCCAGTGCGATTTTTGCATCCGCCGTTTTTTTGGCGGACGCGCCGGATTTAATTTGTGTGTTGCTGATGACTATCGTTATTGTATGTTGTAAGTTCATTCCTCGACACTCAACTTAACGGAGCGTGAGCGATTGCAGCGTCAGGTTGAGCGACTGGTTAGGTTGCCGCTACAAAGCTTAACAACGTCATTCCTCCATTTCCGGTTTAGACTTTTCAGGCTTGAATCGACGTTTGAATGAAATCGCATTCTTGGTAATTCGTGAATCAAGTTTCGAAGAGACTTCTCCGTTCCCGACCTTTTGAACTAATAGCCTGATTGATTCAATTGCGACGAATGCCCATCGTACATCTTGGCCGAATTTGTTTTTGTACACAGTCTCCATGGTGTGCCCGATTGCCAAGGCCTTTCGAAATGCCTGGTTCTGATCGCGACTGCGAAACACGACAACGGATTCGTCGTAGTCGTTCCTTTTTCGAGGTCGACCATCATCAACCAATATGATGAAAAGCAAACGTGCGCTATAGTATTTCATTGGAATAATTCATTTTCGCAAACTGGGACAGCGGCAACCTAACTAATAATTATACTGCCACAATCGCAGTCTAACACTCCGCAGTTGGAATGTTATCCCGCAAGCTTCTCATTTCTATCACAGCCGAACGCCATCGGTGCTTGCGCCGGCGTAGGCAGGCTCACCAAACAATGGCACATCTTACCTTTTCTTTCCCACAATGTCAATATAAATCCCCAAAATTCTTGGCTTCTCATTTATCCATCCCCATCTCGCAGCGAAGCAGAGATCCCGCCAACGGAGGAACTCACTTCCCTTTACTTTTCACCCCAATCCTTCATTCTAAATTCTTCATTCCTAATTCATAATTCTTGATCGCTTATCCATAATTGCTTAATTCCGCTCGTTTTAGCCGTTTCCCACTCTGCTGTTTCGTCGGGACAACGGTCGGTTCCGTCGGGACGACGGTCGGTTCCGTCAGAACGACGGTCGGTTGCGTCAGAACGACGGTCTGTTTCATCGGGATGACGGTCCGTTTCGTCGGGACGACAGTCGGTTCCGTCTGGACAACGGTCGGTTCCCTCAGGACGACGGTCGGTTTCGTCGGGACGACAGTCGGTTTCGTTTGGACAACGGTCGGTTCCCTCAGAACGACGATCGGTTCCCTCAGAACGACGATCGGTTTCGCCGGGACGGCTTCGCGCCTCTCATTTTTCCAAATACAAATCCGCAATCTCGTGCGCCTGAACGATCGGGTCTCCTTCGTTCCGGTTCGTCAGAACGATAACGACAAGATGCTGTTCGGGAAACACCTGCACGTTGTTCCTGAATCCCATTGTGCTGCCTCCGTGCAGCGGATGCTCAACGCCGCGGTAGTTTTCAAAGTGCCAGCCAAAGCCGTAATCAATCAGGCTGTCGTCGTTCAGCTTTGCTCTCGTCCACGCCAACTGCTGTGTCTCCGGCGAAACGAGTGTGTGTGCAAAAAGCGCGGAATACCATTTTGCCAGCTCCTCAACGTTCGTGTAAATGCCGCCGTCGCCGAGCACGGCGCTCGTGCTGCTCTGGTCTGTCAATTTCCACATTCCGTTTTCAAACGAATAACCGTACGCACGGTTGGCAACGGTGGAAATTCCTTTCTCGAACGCCACGCTTGTCGGCATGCCGGCAACATCGAAAATGTGCTTCTTCAGAAAATCGGCGAAGCGCTCGCCGCTCACCTTCTGAACGATCAGCGAAAGGAGCGAGTAGCCGGAATTGCTGTACTGGTATTTCGAGCCGGGTGTGAAATATGTTGGGTCAACACTCTTCACCAGATTCAGCACGTCGCTGTCATGCACCTGCACAGTCTGCGAGTCGGGAATCAGCGATTCATAATCCACAATGCCCGACGTGTGATTGAGAAGATTTTTCACCGTTACGATACTTCCCCACCCCGGTAGCCCGTCGAAAAATCTTGAAAGCGTATCGTCGTAAGAAAGTTTTCCTTCTTCGTGCAGCATCATAATGCACATTGCAGTGAATTGCTTCGTCATCGAGGCAAGCCGGAAATTTGTGGTGGTGGTAACCGGAATCTTTTCTGTCGCCTTTGGCGCCATGTTCCATTCAAGGTTGGCGAGCCCGTATCCTTTCTTGAAAAGAACGGAATCGTTCCTCATCACCAGCACGCTCGCCCCCGGTGCATCCGGCGCGCTGAAGTCCTGCATGACCGCATCAATCTTCTCAGCGGTCGAACGCCTGCTTCCGAAAAGCGATTGCAGTGAAGAGCAGGAAGAAAGAGTCAAAGCAAGAAGGAAAAATACAACTCCCTGACAGAAGTAGTCATTTTTCATAACGTGTGTCCTGATTTCAAAGTGAGAGTTATTGGTAACGTCATTATGATCGAAGATTGGCTCGTACACGAAATGCTGTCATTCCGGCGAGTCCCGCTTACTGCGGGACAAACGCCGGAATCCAGAAGTCTATAGTAGAGTGATGCCGCGCTTAACGCGGACATAAATCCAAAAAAGGCATTCTACCTGAACGTCCACCAGAGATAAATAAGAATCAGAACAAGCGCCCACGAAGCGTACACAGTGAGCGAATGCCATTTCGTCTTCTGTACTTTCACCTTTTCCGTCTCGGCAAAAGTGAGATTCACAAGCTGTTCGCGTGCAGGCGGATCCGTTGCCAAACTGACAATCACTAACACCGCCGAGCAAACGACGAACAAGAAGATCGCATAGTGGAGAAAGTTCACCGTCGCAACGTACGTCCAGAAACCGTCTTGAAACGGCGAGATCTTGTATTGAATTTCCAAAATAAACCGCACAGCACCAAGTACCAGCCCTGTGAGCAGCGAAGCGATTGCGCCTTTCCCATTCACACGTTTCCAAAGAATACCGAAAAGAAAACAGGCGGCAATCGGCGGCGAAATATATCCCTGCACGCTTTGGAGGTACACATACATCCGTTCATCACTCAGCAGATTGATAAACGGAATCCAAAGCAAACCGAGCACAACCATCACAGCGGTCATCACTCTCCCGAACCGAACAACGGTTCGGTCGTCGGCGCTCGGGCGAATTCGTTTGAAAATATCAATCGTCAGCAGCGTTGATGTCGAATTGAACATTGCGCTGAGCGACGACATCAGCGCAGCAAGAAGTCCGGCAACAACAAGTCCTTTCACGCCGCTCGGCAAAAGCGTCGTTACCATCCATGCGTATGCCTGATCGCCGGTTATTTGTCCGTTGGAAAGTTTGTACGCGATTACACCCGGAAGAACAAGAATGAAGACCGGGAGAATTTTCAAAAAGCCGGCGAGGATTGTTCCGCCGCGGGCATTGTCGAGATTCTTTGCGCTCAGCACGCGCTGAACAATATACTGATCGGTGCACCAGTACCAGATTCCGAGAATCGGCGCGCCGAACACGATGCCGGTCCACGGAAAATCCGGATCGCTGAACGGCTTGAACATATCCCAGAATCCCGCCGGCGTTCCGGCTACAACCGCGTCCCAGCCGCCCGCCTTCGATAAGCCGAGAAGCGTCAACGTGACGGAGCCGCCAATCAAGATAAATGTCTGGACAAGATCGGTGTAGATGACGGCGGACAATCCGCCGATAACAGTGTACAGTCCGGTGACAAGAACGATGACAACGGCGGAAGTGTACATATCCCATCCCATGACCACATGAAGCAGAATGCCGCCGGCATACAATGAGATAGAAATTTTCGTGAGAACGTAAGCAACAATTGAAATAATGCTGAGGTAATAGCGCGACGCTTTGTTGAAGCGCCGTTCAAGAAATTCCGGCATAGTGAAAACGCCCGACTTCAAATAGAACGGTGTGAAAACCCAGCCGAGAAGAAGAACAATGATGCACGCGAGCCATTCAAATTGCCCGACTGCGAGACCGGACTTCGAGCCGGTGCCCGCCAAGCCAATGAAATGTTCGCTTGAAATATTGGTAGCGAAGAGCGACGCGCCAATCGCAATCCAGCCCACCGATCTGCCGGCAAGAAAATAATCGGTGCTGCTTTTGTTTCTTTTCCGAAAGGAAAGCCCTATGGCGAGTATAAGTACGAAATAGGCAACAACGATGACCAAATCGAGAGTGCTGAACGATTGTTCCATATCGAAGACTCCTTTGGAGATGTTCCTCTTAATTATGAAGAATGCATAAGCTCACAGACCACTTTCATACACGCCCGCGGCGTGGCTTCCCACAAATATAGAAGAAATAAGAAAAGAGTAAATACGGAAAAGTAATGATTTGATTGGGTGTGGGATGTAAAAAAATAAATGTTATGCCAGTGAAAGTCGAAGACCACGCCAAGGGCGTGTGCCGGCGTCCAATTGTAATGCCTGCATTCCGGCTTCCACCGGAATGACGGGGAATCAAAAATGAACACCCTGTGAGGGAAACTATTGCTTTTTCTCTTCACTTTTCGAGAGTAAGTCCCGCAAATCTTTAAAACCGACAACCGCAATCACTGCGGCAACCCCGAAAAACAAGAGTGCAGAAATTCCAAAAAGAACGATCCAGATTACTGTGGCAGAATTCATACGTTTCCCTCCTTTTCCGCCGCAGATTGCTTACGCTCCAAAACTTCGGCAACGGAGCGCAGATCAGCCTTTTGAGCCACAGGCTCATCAGCTTTCGGCTGACGCATTATTATCGGCGGATACTTTTTCTGACTGACGAGCGAGCCGACAATCATTCCAAGCGCTGCAAGCACAAAACTTAAGAAGCCGGAAATGTTGACATCAATAAGAAACGAAAGATTTGACGGCAACGAATCTTTGAACACGCTCAACACTAAAAAAGCAATCGGCGCGAAACCGCCCAAAGCAAGAGACCAATATGCGCCGACGACATTCGCCCGCTTCCAATACAATCCTGCTGTCACGCACCCGAATGCACCGGCAGCGTACATCGCGCCGGTGATCGCCGCATATTGAAACACCGTCGCCGGAAGTTCATACAATAATCCGAAAACCAAAATAAAAACTCCGATCATTGTCGTGATGATGCGCGTAAGCAGGATGGTTGTTTTCTCATCGAATTCTTTTTTCCGCAGCGGCGCAATAATATCGCGCGTGGCAACCGAGCTCCACGCCAGCATGTACGCGCTGTAGGTTGACATTGACGCCGCCAACATGCCGGCGATCATCAATCCTAAAAACCCCGACGGCACGACCACGCCCAACAGCTTCGGCATTGCAAGTGTTGAATCAATGTTCGGGCCGAACATCGCCAAGGCTGCAACGCCCCAAAACATCGGAATCATATATCGTCCGGCGAGCGTGATTCCCGTGAAAAGAAAAACTTTTCTTCCGACTTCAGGACTTTCCGACGCAAATGACTTTGAGGCGGCGGGCTGGTTGAGCGCAGAAATCGCGACACTGCCAATCAACATCCAGACAAGAAACGACCAGCCGAAATGTGGATTCACAATAGGATTCACTCCAGCTTCACCAAATTGATGAACAACCGTGTTGGCGATTTCACCAATACCGACATGAAGCAATATAAAGATCGTCGCTATCAGCATTCCCAGCGAAAGAACGACGAACTGCATAAAATCGGTGATCACAACAGAGAACATTCCGCCAAGCACAGTGTAGCTGATAACGATCAACAGCATGATGATCATGATAACAATCAACATCCCGGAACTGAATCCCATTGTTTCCGTCAAAAATATTCCATCCATTTTCAGGAAGACTCCCATATTCAGCACGCCGCCGAGAAACAGCAACACGCCGCCGAGCACGCGCACACCTTTGCTATACTTCATCTCATAGAATTCAGGAATCGTAATCACCTTCAATCTGCGAAGCCCGGAAACAATGAATCCTGTTTTGCCGATCACCAAATAGCCGAGAAAGCCGATCACACCGAGGACGAAGCACGAAAACCCGGACACATAGCCGAGCTGTCCGAAATACATGAAGGTGACGATGCCGATCTCTGTGGCGATCAGCGTGGCGGAGCCGAGCGCAACTTTCACGCGCCTGCCGGCAACAAAATAGCCTTCCATGTTCTCGACATATTTTTTCGCGCGGATTCCCATGAACACGGAAAAGCCGAGATAAAGAATGAGGATGATCCAATCCAGCAGATGAAAATTCATTCAACGCTCCTGCGTTTTACCGATAAAGAAAATATTTCTCTCTCAATCTTCCGAATTCCTGCAACTGCATTTTCCATTGAGAAAAAATTTCTTCGGGATGGATTCCCGCTTCTAATTTTTTCCTGACGCTCGATGAGCCGGTGAGAATGTCAAAGCGGCGATGGCGAAGCTCTGTCTCTTGCGGATATGCACGCTTGAACGCCGCCAGAATTGCAATACCTAAACGAACCGCACGAACTGCATTCCGGTCTGTGATTTCAATTTTGATTCCGCGGCATCGCTCTCCTCCATATTTCGGTGCGCTCGCTACGCCCGGAATTTCCTTCGGAATAAATTCACTTGGTGAAAAAACAATTCCGCCAATGGGATTTTCAACCGGCGTTTCGAATGTAGTCAACTCTTTCAGAATTTTCTCCGGGTCAGCCCACGGCGCGCCGATCAATTCAAACGGCGATGCCGTTCCTCTTCCTTCTGAAATCGAAGTGCCTTCGACAAAACATAAACCGGGATACACAATTGCGGTTGACAATCGCTGCATATTCGGAGACGGCGCGACCCACGGAATTCCCGTTTCATCATACCACATGTCCCGGCGCCAGCCTTCCATCGGAACAACCAGCAGCCTCGCCCTTATGCTTCCGGCAAGCCAGCCTTCTTCGTTCCACAATTGTGCAAGCTCGCCGATTGTGAGTCCGTGTGTAACAGGAATCGGCATCCAGGCAACAAATGATTTCAGCGGCTGCTCGCGAACCGGACCATCGTAACAGAGTCCGCGAATCGGATTCGGCCTGTCAAGGATGATGAACGGAACATTGCATTCGGCTGCGGCTTCAAGTGCAAGTGCGACGGTCGAGATGAATGTGTAAAACCGCGCTCCGACATCCTGAATATCGCACACAAGCACGTCAATTCCTTCCAACATTTCCTTCGTCGGCTTGTGCGTTCTTCCGTAGAGAGAAAAGATCGGAACACGATAGCGTGGATGCGCCGCATGTTCGACAACAGTTCCATCCGGTGTGTCGCCGAAAATTCCATGTTCCGGTCCATAGAGTGCGGCAAGCGTTGCAATTCCCGATTCGGCAATCGCATTGACGATGTGCGTGCCGTCGGTTAAGCGTCCCGTATGATTCGTCAAAATACCGACGCGCTTATTTTTGATGAGATCGGAAAAATCGCTCAACAATCGGTCGGCGCCGGTTTTCACAATTGAAACTTTTGGAGAAAGAATTGTCTGCATGAATAAAGTGTCTTACACTAATCCAAATTCTTGGATTGTTGGATAAATGGATTAATGATAGTAGAGTTTCCGCAATCCAAAAATCCAGTAATCCAATCATCCATTTGTTCTAAATTACACTTTCAGAAAAAGATGACGGCGGTACATCCAATAACAGAGAAGCCAGCCGAGTCCGACAATGAATGTAGAATACAGAAGCGAGCCGGCAACGGGACCGGCAACTTCAGAAAATGTTTTATAGAAAAATCCGATCGGCGACGTTGGCAAACCGTGCCATTCAACTTTCCATTGCAGCATAATCCACCGGACAAACAATCCGGTCGCCACATACAGCGTGATGGCATTCATGCCGAACACGACAAAAGGAAATGCCCACGCAGTTTTCTTTTTCACTTCGATGAGCCAGTAGAAGACCGCAAGCACCAAACATGACCATCCGGCGGTGTACACTGCAAATGACGACGACCAGAGAATTTTGCAGAGCGGTACGATTTCATTCCACACAAGGCCGATCGTTACTCCTGCCGCGCCGAACGCGAGCAACGTTCTTACAACCGACATATCGTCTTTACGGTCTTGTCCGCCATCTTTGTCGCCTTTTGCGCCATGTTCCATTTGGCGGAGAAGAATATATTTCCCTGCAATCACGCCGAACAGCACGGTGGAAATTCCGGGAATCATGCTGATGATTGTTTCTTTGTCATTGGGCGAGAGAATAAAGCTGTCAAGATATTGTGCCGAATTGACATCGCGCAGAAACGATCCGGGAATAACGCCGGGACCTTTGACAAACGCGAGAATCGCCCACCAAACGAAAAGCATTGCAGCGGAAATCATCCACTGCCACTTCACTTCAAGCCGAAGCAAAAGAAAAACAATGAAGTACAAAACGCCGATGCGTTGAAGGATTCCGAAGTGAAGGACAGGCATATTCAACGACGCCGATTTGAGGAACGCGCCGAAGAAATACAAGAGCAATGCTCTTCGCGCCGCAATGAGGATTTCTTTCCAATACGGGACGTGCGATTCACGTTTCTTCGCATCGCTGAACGGCATTGCAACGCCGACGATGAATAAGAAGAATGGGAAAATCAAATCGGCGAAGGTGCAGCCGAACCACTCCGAGTGGAGCAACTGATGCGGAACAATTGTCTCGTCCCATGTGCCGGGATTGTTGACGAACAACATTCCCGCAATCGCAAACCCGCGAAACGCATCAAGCGATGTCAGGCGTTTCGGAAGAGATGAAATTGATTCAGACATAAATGACCTCACTTAAAGCAGGTGAATATTTATTATTAAGAGATCTGCCCTCATTTTATAAATTCAATTGCAAACCCACTTTTAAGCACGGGAAAAAAAGCGATGGTATATTTTGTGCGATTGTAAACCCGCCGCCAATGTCCCAAAACCAATGAATTCCTTTTATGTTATTTCTGAATCCGACAGTTGATTCAAATCCTAAGCCGTAAGGAGGACGATTTTGATGTCCAACAGAATACAAATACGACACTTCAACGTTTATAATATTGATCCAACTTTTCCGGTCTTCAAAACTATGAGAAATTTTTATTCCGGCACCTCTACTAAAAAGAACGTCTCCTTGTACTCCACCTCCATTAACGACACTATTAAGCTTCACTCCCACTCTGAAATTGGGCATCACGGGAAAGTCAGCCCCTATTACCGCAGTCTCTAAAAAACCTCCGCCTGCATAAATCGTAACGCTAGTATCCGTTGTTTCGCTTGCTTGAGATTCAGTCAAACAATAAAGCCTTGGAGTAACCAACATCCAGGGGAGCAAAATAAACAGAAACAGCCCTTTCGTTGACTGAGCTGAATACTTCATTTCATATGAATTTCTAATTCTTGCAGTTTTCTGTAACATCTCAATTGTTCTTCTGCGATACATCATACACTTCAATTTCCCGAATCGCGTACGACGACAATTCCTTACCTCCACTCAAACCGTTCACGCGGAGATAACGAGCGTTCGCCGCAGTCTGAAATTCAAAAGGTTCTTCGCCGCCTTTGCCATCCGAAACAGTGTGAATCACTTTCCACTTTTTACCGTCCGTTGAAATTTCGATACGATAGTCGGTCGCATAATTTCCTCCCCAGAAAATCTTTACCTGTGCAATGCGTTGAGAGTGCTTCCACATTAATTGTAGCCACTCGTCTCGATTTTCGTCCGGTTTCATCAAAATTCCCGAACGCCAGCGTGTATCCATTATTCCGTCAATCGCTTTGGCAGGTTCAAAATTTCCCGGACCCCACAGCGCATTTTCCGGCGAGAACGATGATGCGCTTGCTGTGGCAGTCAATGCAATGTTTTGAGGAGGCAAAACAGAATCACGGGCAATGACGCTCACCATCAAAAACGAGTACGGCGGTGCATCAACAGTCAAGTGTCCGGACTTAAGAGAAATATCCGGAAGTCTTTCGTTTTTTCGCTGCTTGTCAAGAATCCAGGCTTGTGCATTTTCAGCAGGAATAAAATTATTCAACACAATTTGCACACGATGCGGCTTGCGGCTGTCCTTGTTAATAAGCGCAACCGAAATTCTTTTGCCATCCCTCGCGGCATATGCAGAAACATCCGCATCGCTCGATGCAGTGGAGACAACTTCACTCCCGAAATGCTTCGCGAACATCGGAAAAACATAGTAGTCATACCGCGGCGTATTTTTGCCGTCGGAAGAAAGATAGCCAAAGTCGCCGCCGCGTGGAGGATACTCATTATGAAGCGCCCAAAAGCATGCGACATCAGTTCTTACGTCCGCCATTGTTCCGAGCATATCGGCCGTCCATAAAGCATTCGCGAGAGAAACTGTTTGTGGCCCCGGCGAATGGTTCACGGAATTGTATCCAACGTTGATGAACAGCAGTTTGTCCGATTTTTCTTTCCCGAGCGTGTGTTCCACTGTTTCTCTCAGTGCGAGAAAAAGTTTTCGGTACCAGTTTGTGCTTACAAACAGCGTGTCGTCGTTTTCTTTTCCCCACGAAAGAGGGAAATAGGTGAATGTCAGCAAATCATAGAAACCATCAGCGGCGCGCAGAACACGCGGCGTCCATCCTTCGGATTGCGAGCCGAGTGACGGCGAATTCCCGGTGAGCGCAACGTTGATCGCAACCTTAATTGTGGAATCAATGTCTTTCATTGCTTTAACAAACGAGACAAATTTTTCCGCATATGCTTCAGGAGTTGAGTGCCCTTTTGCCCACGTTCCCCATTGCTCGTCGCCAACTTCCCACAGCTTCACATTATAGCCGCGAACTTTATTGCAGTACCGCACCCATTCTGCTGCGAGCGACGGCGGCTCGTTGAAATTAATCGTGATGAACGGCTCAGCGCCGGTCTCGCGGCAAAGAGCAATGTATTCATCGGTATTCATATCTCCGGAATTGTTTGAAGGAGAATTCCAGATATAATGATCGGCATCGTTACCGCCGGGATATTTCAACAGGGTTACGCCAGATGCTTTAATTTTTTGAATTGCATCATGGTCACATGTGAGAAGCATTTCACTCGCCGGACCTGGAAACAGCGATTCGTCCCACCGCGCCGTATTGATGCCGTAGAGCCACGGATTCACTGTATGAATTACTTTTGCGGCATCAATGGTTACCTTGACATCCTGTGCAAAACCAATCGCACAAAAGCTCAGGGCAATAACAAAGATTGTTGTGAATTTTTTCATATCATTCTCCAACATTCTTCTTCATAATCATATGGCGGCGAAGAACTTTTAATCCGAGCTTATGATAGAAATCTTTTGCGCGGCCGCTCGTCCACGCAAGCCACAAATTGTGCTTTCCTTTTTTTCTCATTTGCTGAACGGTGCTGTAATAAAGCATCGGCCCTAAGCCGCGGCCATTGTACTCCTTGTGAATGCCGAAGGGACCGAAGCGCTCATCGAGAAAATGACTGAAGCCGACAACTTCATCGCCTTTGAGCGCAACGAGAATTTCGTCGCACTCGGGATTTTCCGTGATGCGTTCGAGCGCAACGCGAAACAGATCGCCGGGATAATTCTGGCGAAGAAATTCAAGCACCTTCAACGTATAGCTTGGATGAAAAACGCTTACGCTGAAACCCGATTCATTCAGTTTTTTAATGACGTTATTCACTTCTTCAGGCACATTCACATCAACCAGTGAACGTCCCATGCCGTACACGTTTTCAACTTTCTTGTAGCCATTCTCTTTAAGAAAGAGCGAACTTTCTGCATACGCATCAAGATCAACGCCGGGAATAAAATAATTCGGTGTATAATCGGAAACAAAAATTCTCCCGGTTCCTTCCTGCTTGAGAAACCGCTCCGCTTCGATAAGAAGTTTTGTCGCAACATGCTGCCGCCGCCATTGAGGATGGACAAAGAAGGCTGTAATCCAGCCTTTGCCCGGCTCCAGCCCTAAATCGTAATACGGATAGCGGCGTCGTATGCTCAACAGAAATCCGACGATCTCTTTTTGTAAACCCCTTTGGGGTTTCACCGTTGCAACGAAACAACCCCGCGCATCGAAATTCGGGTCAAGGATAATTTTCCGGCGGAAAGTGTTGAGCGAGATCTCATCGCGCGGCAAGCATTGGTTCCACAGCGCCAGAACTGCCTGCTCGTCTTCTGCTTCATAATGACGGATGGAGTATGTCATGAAATAGTTCGAGGTTGACGTTTCATGTTTTTTGTAATTTGAGATTCGAGATTCAAGGCAACACATCTACCACGCGTTTTTTCTCAAACGGATCAACATCAAATGCTACGGCGTATTTCGTTCCGGCTTCAGCACCGCGAACGCGGGCGAGCGCTTCATAATACTCCAGATACGGAAAGGCAGAAATTCCGCCCTTGATGAACTGATACTGCGTAACGCATTCTTTCCAGAGAGCCAGCTCTTCGGAAACATCAACATAAAGATACGGCTTAAAGCCTTCAGGGTCTTCCCAATTTTCGGTGAAGTAAATTGCTTTAATTCCTCGGTGTCGCGGATGTTTGGTTACAACCCCTTCCAACGATGCAAGAAGGATTGCATCCATCACAATGGAATACGTGTTCGCATGATCTTTGTGAATGCTGTTCTTCCAGTGTGTGATAATGTGCGTCGGTTTCACCTGACGAATCACATCGGCAACATAGCGGCGCGACGCATCATCGTTCGGAAGTTCGCCGTCTTTATACGGTGCGAAAAGAACTTCGGCGCCAATCACTTTCGCTGCAGCAAGAGCTTCTCGATGTTTTTGTTTGCCGTACTCTTTCGGCGGCAGTACCGGGTTTCCTCCTTCGCCCAACGTAAGATGAAGAAAGACAATACGAGCGCCGTGCTTTTTATGTTTAGCAACCGCCGCCGCACATGTTACTTCCATGTCGCCGCAATGTGCACCGATGGCAAGAAAAGTTTGGGAAGAATGAATATCCATGATCTTTTCGTTTTTTGAGTTTTGGGGCTCGTGGTTTGAGTTTTCAAGGATCGGTATATAGAGTTTCGCGCGCTTTGCATTCTTTCATTTTTCCAAGGAAAATCTCAAACCGCAAAACCCAAACCACGAGTCTTTTACAATTCTTTCTTCAACAGTGTAAATCGCCGAGTTTCTTTGAAGCCGAACTTCCCGTACACTTTAGCGGCGCGGTCGTCGGTCCACATCACCCACGCGTTGTGATATCCTTGCTGTTTCATCCGCTCGATCGTCCGCGCTAACAGCACCGTGCCGATCCCTTTTCCTTGAAACGCATCACTCACACCAAACGGACCGAAATGTGAACCTTCAAACTGGCAGTAACCGATAATCTCATTGCCTGTCGCAACAACTGTAATTTGATCGGTGCGAAAAGTTCCCTCTTCAATTTTCCGGAGATTGCGCCGCTCAACGCGCACCCAATCCGAAGGCATTGTTCGTTCCAAAAAATCAAGAAAGCGAAGAAGGTCGCTCCGCCGATACTGACGAATCACGATACCGTTTTCATTCAGCGTTCGCTCAAGCTTTTTCACGTCTTCCGAAACTTCAAACAAAACAATCGGCGCATCCATGCTGAGCGCTTCATGATACGGAACGTAGTCGTGCGATTGGAGCAAGGCAAGCAGCGGCTTATACGCCCGCTGGTCAATTCCCGGCGCAAAATATCCCGGCGGATAACCGGATATGAAACACTCTTTCTTCCCAAATTTTTTGAACTGCTGCTCCAGTTCAGAAAGCAACTCGCCGCCAACTTTTTCCATGTTTGCGTTTGGATGGACGGCGAGAATTGTAATCCAGCACCGATTGCCGTTCGGATCGGCATCGCCTAACGGCATTCGCCGCGCATATGCACCGATAATAAAGCCAACAAGAGTACCATTCTCTCGCGCAAGAAGGAAAGTCTCGGCATCGAAATTTTCATCGAGAAGAACGCGCGACTCGAAAATATTCTCTATTACCGCATCGAGCGGAAGAGCTTCTGCCCAAAGAGAAAGGACTTCTGAACGATCAGAATCAGTAAATGATGTAATGATCATCTAATATGAAATCCCTACGGAAATAAAATGTACAGCACCGAAAATTCCAAATGGTTCATAGGCGTAATCAACACGAACGGGAACACTGCTGACGACCTGCTCTATTCCAACCCCGGCGGTCAATCCGCGCTCATCATAATTCGTCATATACCCGACGCGGGCAGTGAACATATCGTAAAAGCGGTACTCTGCACCGAATTTGACTTTCTCGCCAAAGTCACGCGGATGACGGGATTCAAAACTTAATGTGAAATCCTTCATTGCAGCGTCGTCAGAAACAAATGTCAACGGCTCGACGGACAATCCGAAGCTGACGGCGAATGGCAACGGAAACGACTCGTTCTCATACTTAATTTCACGCGAAACGTTCTGAAGCGTTGCCCCAAAGCGAATTCCATGGAAGAGAAAATCGTAAAAGGCGCCGACATCCGCTGCAAGAGCGGCCGCAGAATAACCGCGCTTGCCAACTCCATTTCCCTCCCACACGGCGGCTTTCCCAAGGTCCTGGAAACAGTATTTCAAATGAACGCCGTACGAAAAGCGGTCGTTAACTTTCTGCGAGAATGCAAGCCCCGCTTCATACGCTGTTGGTGAAAATGTTCCGGTCTCCGCATAACCGCCTGCATTATCGGTTGCGTAAGTGCCATAAAACGTTCCGTAATCCATCATCATTATGCTTGCGGCAAGAACGCCGATGTCGCCAAGACGAACGGTACCGGCAGCGGCACCGTAGTTGATATCGGCGATTCCTTTTGTATAATTGAAGCGTACATCAAGGGAATGTTCATCCCATCCAAGCATTGCAGGATTCCAGAACACGGCATCCGGCCCGTAGGTTGTTGTCATGCCGACGGCACCGCGCCCGACAACCTCAGCAGAAACCGGATTCTCAAGAAACCGGAACCCAACCTGCGCTTTTTTATTGACCTGAGCTTCTGCCGTCGCAGCAAAAATTGCTGACAGTGTGAATATGATGATGATTCGAATGTTTGTCTTCATGAATGCCTCCGCGGAGATAAATTCCATTTGATCGCTTCCGTAGTCATCAGCGGACGATAACAAATTTTACAAATTGAGTGTCGAGCGGCTTTCCGTTAATATCTTGACAATCCGTAACCGCAAGAATGTAAATACCGCTGCTGACATACTGGTTATTGTCCGTGAGTTGGTCCCACGGTTCATCGCCAGAGGCATAATGGTATATCGTGCGGACAAGATCACCTGTCTCGGTAAAAATCTTCAATGTACACTTCACAGGAAGGTTAACGAAAAGAATTCTGTTCGGCGTGCCGAAAAAACCTGTTGTACCGCTCTGACCGCCGGCAGCCACCGTTGCCGGATTCGGAACGGCGCGGACTTGGTTCGACACATTGAGACCCGGCTTTACTGACGTTGCAGGCAGAAGCGACCGCGTGACGTAGCGGGAACTTTCAAGCTTCTCGCCCGCATCAACACCCGCGTTGTTCTGCGTCCCGTCATCAACGGCAGTTACCGCATAATAATAATCTACACCTCGTTGAACATCGAAATCAACGTACGACTGCTGATTCCGGTCCCGTATCTCTGTCACGAATTCCCAATGGTCTCCATCCTTTTGATCGAGCAGATCATCCGTAAGAAGCGCACCGCGTTTCCGATATACACGCCAGGCGTACCAATCGTCAGCATGCGTTACCGGATCAAGATAATATGAAGGGTCTGGATACGACCACGACACTGTAATCCGATCCGGGCCTGACGCCACAGAAATATCAGGCGGCGGGGGTGGACTTGGAATGCTCAGTCCCTTGCTCAACCTGTCATACGCCCAGTATGCCCGGTCAAGAGTCTCCCACAATGAATCGCGTCCGTTATTCAGGACATAAGCATCCTTTGCTGAATCTGAGATTGTTCCGTTAAACCAGAGCCGCCCGATGGAATCCGCAGCTTTCCAGCCGATACTGCCGACACCGATGGCATAAACGAATGTGATCGAATCATAACGGCCAATTGTGTGATTCTTCGTCAGGGTGTACGGCCCGCACGTGATCATTCGCATTGGACCATAATCGGGCTTGGACATTAAACCTGCAGAGATCGGATCAAGCGGAAAACGCCCGCGGTTGTCATCGCCGCGGTAGGTTAGCTTCAACCCTGCATCGCGTCTGCCCCACAGGTCGGCTTGAATTCCCGCGTGCGGCATAGCGTAAGGTTGTGTAACATCATCGGTATGATTATTGTAATTTTTGTCTGCATACAGAAGTGCGAAGCCGGGTATTTGCGGGGAATGAAGTAAACCGGTAACGCGGTCCGGATCTCCGGAATCGTCCGTCGAACCGTTTGGATAAGGACGTGTTGTTGTTCCTCTATAATCCCAGTAGTACGCCACAGGAATCGTATCGCGCGCGCGGGTTGTGACAAACTCCGATTTTCGCTTGAACCAGCTGTCAAGATCATCAATACCTTCATACGAATAACCGCCATTAACGTTGTACTCTCCAGATTTCGACGGACCAAAACTGAATGAGATAGGCCACCAGAATTGGATCGTCTGATCCGGAATTGTATCCTTTGACGATGTTGCCTGACGCGGTACTTTCAGCTCGCCGGTAAATTTGTGCGTCGCTTTCCAGATGAAATAATCAGCATGATGCGGGTTCGCGAACGCATAGATTTCAACATGGCTTCGAATTCCAAACTGGCCGAGAACATCTTCAAACTCAATCTTTTCGTCGCATGGCAGAGCCGGATCAACATACCATTTATACGGCGGATTGACTTCTATTCCGTCAACAATAATGTTTGGCGGGCGATACCGGCGTATCTCGCGAGCCCAATCTGTAACACCGCCGTTAATGAGCGCATCGTTGCCGATGCTGAGATACATCGGGTAACGCTTTCCATCTGAACCAATAATGCCGCTGTCACTCAAACAAAGGGGATTGAAAATCTGGTACAACATATTGGACTTCCACTGATCTGCCGGATAATAAAAAATTTCAGTGTTCTCCCGGTCATTGCCGGTGAGCATCCAGCTGTACTGAGTTTGGAGCCCTCCTTCTCCCATCAGTTTGTTCATGCTGAGATTATAATCTCCCACATCTATCAACATCGGCGGCGGATCATAGACGGGATCCTGCGCTTTTGCGATGATGACGGATAAAAGAGTGAGTAGAAGAACTCTGAAGAATATTGATGGCTTCATAGCTTTTCCTATCGAAGTACAACCATAGTTTTGGCAAGAGAAGATCCCTGCCATGTGATACGATAAATATAGATGCCGCTTGCAAGCGCCGGAAGCGAAAAAAGTGCCATGTGAGTTCCAGCAGTCTCTTCACGGTCAACAATCGTTGACACAAGACGCCCCATAACGTCGTAGAGCATTATTCTTACCATACCGTTTTCCGGAATGGCATACTGGATTCTTGTTTCCCCATTGAACGGATTCGGGTAGTTCTGATACACAGCAAACGACGAAGGATCCTCGGCGTTGCTCACAACAGGCGCAGAAGACACCATACCGAGTGTATTCCCAACAACATCAAGCAAAGCTTCTTTTCCGTCAATTAGATCTTGCCCCAAAGCCCAGATAATTGTTCCTCCAAGATCCTGATTGAGAACATAGTCACATTTCAATGCAACCGATTCGGAATCATCATAGCTGATAATTTGCGTTTGGGTCGAATTAACAAGGTAAGGTACTTTGCCTTGTTCGTCCCAATTCCGGGTCCACCCCAGAAGCAATTTTGGAAGAACGGTTGAATACAGCGCCGAAGTGCCGGCAGTAGTACTGGTTCCGTACAATTTCGAAGCGTTAAACAGCATTCCATAGAACGGAATGCCGATCAACAGTTTCTGCTTTGCAATGCCGCGCGTCAAAGAAAAATACTGCACTGAATAATCAACCCATCCCTGCGAATTCGTTGAGAAATTTCCGTAAAGTGCCGAATTCGGACCGGCCATCTTCATGCCGGTGTAATAATCGTAGGTCATAATTCCGATCCAGCTCACGTCATTCTGCAGTGAAGCAAAATCGAAATTCTTTCCTGACCAATCGGTAGACGGAGCTGCAAGGGAAAGCTGCAATGGAGGATTTACAGCATTGAATGCCTGCCGCAATTCATGAACCAGTAACGTCAAATTCGTTTTGTCGGAACCAGCTGGATATTCCCAATCCACATCGGCACCGTCGTAGCCGTTTGTCACGCAGAAATTTTTTAGATTCTGAACAAAACGATGACGTGCGGCAGTGTCTGCCGCCATCGGAGAAAAGCCGGCTGAATTGCCCCATCCGCCAAGTGAAATCATGACCTTCACATTATGCAGATGCGCCGTTGAAATGAGCGACGGCAATAATGAAAATCCATCACTATAGCTGATGCTGCCGTCAGCGTTTGGCGCAACAAACGCGTGTGCAATGTGGGTGAGATTTTGATATTCAATAGCACTCGGAGGAAGTGCAACACTCATCCAACTCGGATAATAACCAACGATTATCTTTTGCTGCGCGAAAACAATGTTCGCTGCAATGCTGACAACGACTATCACGATAAGTATCTGTACCGCAAGTTTCATAATGCGTTTCAGAAATTCAGTCTGAGTCCGAGAAGTATCTGGCGTGGATTAAGAAAGATCGGCGCTTCCCACCAACCAGTATTAATATGATTATCGTCAGATTTCCACTGTCCCCACTTGTCATTACCTGTTCCTTCGAACGGGAGCCTTAACGACGCTTTGTATGCGTCAAGCTGTGGGCGGGTCATGTTCGAGACAACAAGCCATTTATTGTTGAAAAGGTTTTTCACCGTGACTACAAGCTCAAGAGAACCGACAGGAAGATTAAACGACTTTGATCCGCGAAATCTGGAGAGT
>JAJYOI010000064.1 GCA_021796275.1 Bacteroidota bacterium | reverse complement strand
GGTACGCCGTATTTAATATATTCCGGACTGATTGTTTTGACATCGCGAACCTGCGTGGCAATAAACGCTGCATCGTCTTCAATAAAACTCAGCTCCCGCCCGGAATTGAATCCTTGGTAGGCTTTCGTCGTTCGTCCCGGGAACATAATTGCAATGCTTTCGCCGATGCCATGCATGTGAATAGCAAGCTCTTTCTTAAAGCCCATGCTGAACGCGACGAGCACGATGATGGCAACGGTTCCCCACGTGATTCCGAAGATAGTGAGAAATACGCGAAGCTTCTGCGCCCGCAGGTCAAGAATGAATTCGGATATGATATTGAAAAAATGGCTCATTCTATATTCCGTTTTTCACTCGACCTTTTTCACGGGCTTCTCGAACACTTCGTCTCCCTCTTTCAATCCCTTTTGCACCTCAATGTTGATCGCATCGCTCAAACCGGTTTTGATCATCCGGTCTTCATTTTTTCCTGCCGCAAGAGCGGTTTTCACAAACGCGGAATCGTTGCGGAATGTGACGACGCGTTCAGGGATCATCAGCACATTCACTTTTTTCTGAATGATGATGTTGGCATTTGCAGAATATCCTGCGCGCAGCGTTGCGTTGTCCGATTTCGGAATTGCAATCTCAATCGGAAAGACTGTTGCGTTTTCTTTTTTCTCCGCTTTCAGCGAAATCTTCCGGAGCGTTCCGCGGATCGTATCGTTCGGCAGTGCACCGACTTTGATTTCCGTTTCCATTCCTTCCTTCAGCTTGCCGACATCAATTTCATCTACCGTTCCTTTGAAAAGCAAACGTTCCATCGAAGCCATTCTCATCAGCACCGTTCCTTCCTGATAGGACGTCAGCGGAGTAACAGGATCGCCGACTTCAACCGCTTTGCTCAATACATATCCGCTGATGGGAGCTTTCACGATGGATTCGATTTGCATATCGCCAATATTTACTTTTCCGCTTTCGAGAAGCGCAAGCTTTTCTTTTTCCATTTTCAATCGCAGTACGGCTTCATCGTACTGCCGCTGAAAATTTTCATAATCTTTTTCGGAGATCAGCTTTTTCTGTATCAGTGATTCCTGACGGACTTTTTCTTTGTTAAGGCTTTCAACTTCGACTTCAGCGAGCTGTGCTTGTCGCTTCGCATCGGCAAGCTCGAGCGGCGCCGGGTCGGGTTTCAATTCGATGAGCGGTTCTCCTTCCTTTACATACGCGCCCGGCTCGGCATAAATCTTTTTCACAACACCGGATACTTTCGACTTGATCGAAATCTCATTCTCCGGCTCGATCGTTCCGACAGCGAGGGCTTTGTCCACAATGGTTCCATGCACGACTTTGACTTTCGGCAGCATATTCCCGTTTGAATTATTGGAACTCCCGAAGAAGAAAAATCCTGCCACGGCAAGGGCGACAACGACGACGGAAAAAATAATAATTTTCTTTTTCATGACGACTCCAGGAACTAACAATAAGTGAAAAGTGAGATATGCAGCCTGCAATCCATACGCTTCATTCCCCGTAAATGTTTCACTGTGCGGAAATTAAACGCAGAGAATTGCAGGCGCACAACTCCCGGTTGCATAAATTCAGTCAATTCATCATATTCAAACGAAACTATCCAGAGAAGAATGCCATGTATTCAATGCCGTTACTGCAACGATTGACGCTTCCGTGTTTCCTGCTCGCGTTTGCTTCGTTGGCGTCCGCTCAACACATTGTCCGAGCGAAGAATAAAGAGAGCGCGGAAGATCATTACAACTTTTACTTCCATCGTGCGGATAACGAGATGGGACAATTTCATTTTCACGAATCCATCAATAGTTGTGAAGAGGCGCTGAAGTACAAGTCGGACGATTATCTCATCCGCGCAATTGAGTGCCTCAATTATTATGAGATTGCTGAAAAGCTTGATGTGAAAAAATCGGACGAGAAGGAACAGAAGATCAGCATCTACAATACAATGATCGCAATTGCCGATGAAGGAATTCGCTGCGCTCCGGACAAAGGGGAATGTTACTTCATGCGCGGTTTGGCAAACGCGCGGCTCGCGACGACGAAAGGAATTTTTTCGCAGCTCTTTACGGCAAAAAGCATCGAGAGAGATTGGCTTGTTGCCGTTGATCGCAAATCGGATTACACAACGCAGCACGGGGAAAACCTTCAGGCGTCCGCCAATCTTGCGCTGGGTGTGTATTACCGGCTTTGCCCGACATTCTTTTTGCTGAAGTGGATGTTCGGCATCAGCGGCGACCTTGATAAATCCGTTGAATACTGCAAGCGCGCGTACGAACTTGATTCCACGCGCATTGAAATCGTGAAGGAGTACGGCGTCGCACTTATCACCCGCGGGCTCGATAGAAAGAACAACAGCGACATCGAGGCCGGAAAAGAATTCCTCCGAAAAGTCCCGACGCTTCCGCTCCGGCTTAACACCGACAAGATAGACATTGCGCACAGCAAAATGCTTCTCAATGATATTTCCCTTTGTCCCGGTTACTCGCGCGATGAAGAACAGGATGTTTCGGAAGAATCATTCGAGAAAGAACAGAAAAAATAATCCACGAAGATCAGGAAGGCACACGAAAATTTCCGAATCTTTGTCTTCCTGTATGTCTCTTCGTGTCCTTCGTGGACAAATAAGCCCAGCCATGGTTTTGAAATTTTTTATACTTACACTTACATTTCTTCCGCTTTTGATGACAGCACAAAGTTGGGACTACGACAAGCATGTCTTCTTCGACAACAGCATCACAGACCGATCGTATTTCTACAGCGAAGGCAGTTTTACTGCGCCGAGCGTGCTGGCGCTTGTGAACAACAAACTGCCGGTTGAAACAAAACATTTTTTCACGCCGCCGAACACGCTCCGGCTCGAATGGAAATCCGCTGAAGGCGGAACATGGAGCGCGGCAGTTCTGATCGGCAAATGGCGCAACCGCGATATTGATTTCATCGGCGACACGCTGTCGTTTTGGTGCTATGCGGAACATGAAATTTCCGGCAGGGCGCTTCCTCTTATTGCGCTTGAAGACATGCTGAAGCGCCGGACGAAGCAAATTCCGTTGAACGATTTTGTGAATGCTCTGCAGGAAAGAAAATGGACGCGGATCAGCATTCCGCTTGTCGCGCTGCAATCGCACGGAGATTCGGTCAACGTGCACCGGCTGAAAGCAATTCATTTTTCGCAAAACAAAGCGGACGGAACTGCACACACGGTGTATCTCGACCAAATTAAAATTGATGATCATGACGCCGCACAAAATGCTGAACCGCCGAAAGCTCCGTTCAATCTCATTGCTGAAGCGTACGCGCTTCATGTTGACTTACAGTGGCAATCGGACAAGTCCAACGATATTCAGTATTTTCAGATTTATCGCTCGGATGATGGAAAAATTTTTCGCCTGGTCGGAATTCAAAAAGGTGGTTTTCGTCGCTACGTCGATTTTATTGGTGAAACCGGACGCGCGGTGTATTACAAAGTAAGTGCGGTGGGTCCGTCGTATCGTGAGTCTGAATTTTCCTCTGTTGTGAGCGCGGCAACGCATCCGATGAGCGACGAGGAGCTTCTCACAATGGTGCAGAAAGCGTGCTTCCTCTATTATTGGGAATCTGCGCATCCGGTATGCGGGCTTGCGCTCGAAAATATTCCGGGCGAAAAAAATCTCATCGCTATCGGCGCGTCGGGATTCGGCATCATGGCGATGGTGGTTGGCATTGACCGCGGATTCATCACGCGCGAAGCGGGCGGAGAGCGAATGCTGAAAATTGTCCGCTTTCTCGAAAAGGCAGACCGTTTTCACGGCGCGTTCCCGCATTTTCTCGACGGCAGAACGGGCAAAGTGATTCCACTCTTCAGCAAATATGATGATGGCGGCGATCTTGTAGAAACGTCATTTCTTATGGAAGGGCTGCTGACCGCGCGGCAATATTTTTCCAACGATAATCCGGCAGAAAAAGAAATCCGCGAAACGATTACGCGCCTGTGGGAATCGGTGGAATGGGATTGGTACCGCCAAGCGCCCGTTTCCGATCCGAACGACTCTTTGAAATTCCTTTACTGGCACTGGTCGCCCGATCACGGCTGGCACATTCATCATCCGCTTATCGGATGGAATGAAACGATGATCGCGTATCTTCTCGCCATCGCATCGCCGACGCATTCTGTCCCGGCAAGCATGTACTACAGCGGCTGGGCTTCGCAATCCGATCTTGCGGTACGGTACCGGCACTGGAGCCAAACGACGGAAGGAGATCATTACGCGAACGGGAAAAAGTATTACGGCATCACGCTCGAAGTCGGCGAGGGAACTGGCGGGCCATTGTTCTTCACGCACTATTCATTTATGGGATTCGATCCGCATGCGCTGACCGACAAGTATACCAATTATTTTCAGAACAACAGAAACATTGCTCTCATTAATCACGCGTACTGCGCTGCCAACCCGAAATGGCGCTTTACGCCATCCCGTACAGCGGGACATTTTTCCGGCTACAGTGACAGCTGCTGGGGATTGACGGCGAGCGACGATCCGTGGGGCTATCACGCGCACGATCCGTCCGATCACGCGGACAACGGCACGATCACGCCCACCGGAGCGCTGGCGTCGTTTCCGTACACGCCGGAAGAATCAATGAAAGCGCTGAAGTACTTTTACTTTGTGCTCGGCAAATCGCTCTGGGGCATTTACGGATTCCACGACGCGTTCAATCAAAGTCAGAATTGGGTGGCAGATATTTACATGGGATTGAATCAAGCGCCAATCACAGTGATGATTGAAAACTACCGCACCGGTTTGATCTGGAAATTGTTCATGTCGAATCAGGAGATTCGGGAGACGGTGAAGAAGATTTCTGCGGAGAAAGAGAAATAGCAATACAGAGGATCCGACTTACCTTTCTTGCTTCCGGCACCAATTTTTGATATTATTCGTTTGTTCAAATCATAAAGAGGAGAACGCTCTCCTCTTTTTTTATAACTGCACGAAGGTACATACATGTCGTTTTTTGAAGCGGTGATTCTCGGACTCATTCAAGGTCTCACGGAATTTCTTCCCATCAGCAGCACGGCGCATCTCACGATCGCCGGAAAATTTTTGGGCTTGATCAATCCTGCGCATCCGGAAGAATGGACGGCATTCATCGCCGTCATTCAGCTTGGCACTGTTGCCGCGGTCATTGTGTACTTCTTCCGCGATCTGGTTCAGATCGTGCAGGGATTTTTCACCGACGGACCGAAGTATTTTCAAACGAAAACATTGGGTCGTGCGCGCTTGGGGTGGTTTATTTTTCTCGGCACTTTACCGGTTGCGATTTTTGGATTGTCGCTGAAGAAAATTATCGAAGGTAATCTTACAAAAAGCCTTGCCGTCATCGGCACAAGCATGATCGGGCTGGCGTTGATTCTGTGGCTTGCGGAAATTCTCGGCAGCCGTAAAAAAAATATGGACAACATCACATGGTGCGACAGTCTCATCATCGGCTTTGCGCAATCGCTTGCGCTCATTCCCGGCTCGTCGCGCTCCGGCACAACAATTACCGCCGGGCTTTTTCTCGGGATTGCCCGTGAAGACGCGGCGCGGTTTTCTTTTCTCCTCAGCATTCCCGCAGTGATTGCGAGCGGATTTTTGGAACTGTGGGAAATGCGTAATTTCATGGGACAGGTCGGTGTGATGAATGTTATCGTTGCAACAATTGTCTCATTCCTTGTCGGTTATGCGTCCATTGCATTCCTGTTGAAATATCTCCGCACGCACACAACGTACTTGTTCATTTGGTACCGCATCGCCCTCGGCATTTTTTTGTGGTGGATGGTTGTCGCACATGTTGGTTAACTAAAAGCAATGCTACAGAAACTCAAAGACACAAAAAGGAACGGATTGATGGATTGCTGGAAAATGTCAGAGTATCTACCCATCAATCCATTAATCCATTTATCCAATTCCTCTCTCTTTTCGTGCCTTAGCGGTAAATTTTTTTGAATGACGAGATGGAATTTCTGAAAGAATTTTTTTCGCGGCTCACCGATGTCAAAGAGCTTGTGCGGTGGGCCGGTTATCCGGGCATGGCGGCAATTGTTTTTTCCGAAACCGGTTTGCTCGTCGGATTTTTTTTGCCGGGCGATTCCCTTCTTGTGACCGCCGGATTGTTTGCAGCGGCAGGCTACTTTGATATTGGAATTCTCATTCCGATGCTTATCGTTGCCGCAGTTGCGGGGAATGCGAGCGGATATTTTATCGGCAGGAAAAGCGGAGAAGCGTTGTATCACCGCGAAGAATCGCGTTTCTTCAAGAAAAAGCATTTGCTGAAGACGAAAGAATTTTACGAGCATTACGGACCGATCACCATCGTCATGGCGCAGTTCATGCCGTTTGCACGCACGTTCGCTCCTGTTGTTGCCGGCATCGCGGAAATGAGATACACGCGCTTCGCGTCATTCAATGTCATCGGCGCGATTGCGTGGATTACCAGCATGCTGCTGATCGGATATTTTCTCGGCTCAACAATTCCGGGCATCGACAAGCACATCGAGCTTGTCGTTGCCGCCGTTGTGTTCATCTCTATTCTTCCCGGCATTATTAAATATGTGCAAGTAAAACTCGCCGCGCGGTCAGTGAAAGACTGAAACGCTCTTCTCCGCTGTGAGGCACAGGTGGCTTCTTCCGATCGTACAATTCGCTTTCACGTCGAAACAATTTTCGAAAAGGAAATCAAGCGTCTTCCGTGGCACATTCCGCTCGCTGAATGGGAAGAGCATGGCGTCCGGACGCTCGATATCAAGCGCGGCATGTCGCGCCACGTTGTTCTTTTTGTGAAGCCGGGACGATTTTCATTCGGCATCAAAGAGATCAGCGAGAAAATTTCGAAGAAAGAAATTTCTCATTACGAAAAATTACTTCTGCGCGGTATTCACACGCTTGTGCCGGCCGGTTACGTTGTGCGCGAAGGAGAACCGATTCCGCTTCAGACCCCGATCGGCGTTCAGTATGAAGAGAACAATACTTCTCATACCATTACGCTTCTTGTTGAAAAAGTCATTCCCGATTCCGTTCTGTACCGCCGCGGATTTTCGCCGGAGAACCGCAAGCGCATTTGGAATGCCGTTGCTGCGCTTCTTGCAGAGCTGCACAGCAAAGGTGTGTATTGGGGCGATGCGTCGCTCGCCAACACGCTCATCAAATTTGAAAAAGTAAATGTTCCGTTCGTCGGAAGAAGAACGGAATTGAAAGCGTATCTCGCCGATGCTGAAACGATAGAATTTCAACCGGACGTTTCACCGTCGCTGCGGGAAGCAGACCTGAATTTCTTTTTTGAATCAATGGACTGGATCAACGAAGACGTGTCCCGACAAGTCGGGAGCGTTCCCCGCGATGAACTCTCGACGGAAGAGGACAAAGAATATTTACGCAGCCGGTATGATCAATTGTTTGAGATCGAGCAAAAGAAGCATGGTTTTGAAGTGCAGACATCGTACAGCATCGATCGCTTCATGGGAAGCATTTCCAACCCGTCGTACGCCGATCTGTTGTTGAAACATATCGAGGAACACAAATGGTATTTGAGCGAGTACGCACGAAAGGAAATTTCTCTTTCGGACGCGGCGCATGACTGGTACGAAAATATTTTTGTTCCTCTCTGCACAATGTTTCGTTCCGAAGGCGTGCTGGAATACTTTCCGGGCAAAACAGCGGCAGAAATGTACATCGAGATCATGACGAACAAATATTTCCTCAGCGAAAAAAGCAGAAAAGATGTCGGCATGGAAAGAGCAATGCGCGATTATGTGAAACGTTTCGGCGTAGCGCCCGCTTTCGGTGCCGTGCTGATGAACGCTTCGCGGAAAATGAGAGCGATTCTGAGCGGGAAGAAATAGGTTTTTCTGGCGGTGCTCGTTCTGAGGGAGCCAAATTACTGTCGCTCAGACTTAGAACTCTGCCGCATTTTCTTCTTTCTCTTCATTCCCGTATATTTCAGACATTGTCTGATCAGCCTTTAGCTGAATTGCACTTCCGTATTCGTCGTTTGACAATTGTAAATAATGGAGTCACCATGACAACTGTTGCGCCAGCAAAAGTCAAAGAGTTTTCAACAACCTCGCTCGAAAAAATTGCATACAAAAGCGTTGAAACAATCCCGACGCGCGAGCCGAACGACCAGTACCGGCTCGGTTATTGTATCTGGAAATTTCTGGCGCCGCAGTCGTCCATTTCCGAGCGGAAAAGCACGCTTGAAGAAGCCATTCACACCGCCGGTGCGCGGATTCTCATTCCCGAAACCGAAGTCGTGCGCACCGTAAAAGAGTCGTTGAAACAATCGGGCATCGCTTTGGACTAATATCATCCCAAAGGGATTTGCAACATGAAACTTTTCCACAATTTTTTGATGGCGTTCATTCCGCTGTTCGTCGCCATTGACGTGCTCGGCGTGATTCCGATGTTCATTTCTCTCACACAAGGAATGAACACGAAAGCGCGCAAGCGCCTTATCATCGAAGCGACAATGACCGCCGGAGCGGTGGCGTTGGTTTTCCTTGTTGCCGGAAAATTGCTCTTCTCATTTCTCGGCATCACGGAAAATGATTTCCGCATCGGCGGAGGAATTGTGCTGCTCGTTCTTTCCGTGAACGATCTGCTTTTCGCCAGCGACACACGGCGCGATCCGGGAACATCGGTCGGCGTTGTGCCGATCGGCATTCCGCTCATCATGGGACCGGCGGCGCTTACTGCAATCATCATTGTGGTGGACAGCTACGGCTATTGGATGTCCATTCTTTCTCTCTTCATCAACCTGCTCATCGTCTGGCTCGTCTTCCGCCATTCTGATTTTTTGATGAGACTGGTCGGCGTCGGCGGTTCGCGTGCATTTGGAAAAGTTGCGTCGCTTTTCATGGCGGCGATTGCCGTGATGATGATCCGCGTCGGTGTGCAGAACGTATTGAAATGAGGTAGTCAGTTAACAGTAATCCGTGATCAGAGAAATCTTGAAGTTCTTCATTGTTAATTCTTAATTGAAAATTGCCTTCGCTTATTTATAAATTTCTTCCGCCCCGGATTGTTTCCGCTGAAAAATCTCCCGCGCTCATTCTTCTCCATGGACGCGGTGCGGATGAAAACGATCTGCTCGGCTTGGCTCCGGAGCTCGACGAGCGATTGATGCTCTTCAGTGTACGCGCACCGTTTCAGTTTCCGTTTGGCGGCTTTACATGGTTCGATCTTGACGAACAGGGAAATGCCGACCCGGCAATGTTTATGGAAAGCTACAATCGCCTTTTTACTTTTCTCGACGGGATTGCGGCGAAACACGCGCCCGATCCGAAATTGGAAATGGCGCCAAAGGCGACAAAAGTTTTTCTCATGGGATTCAGCATGGGAACGATCATGGCGTATGCAATGGCGTTGACGCAGCCGGAGCGTTTCGCGGGTGTTGTAGCACAAAGCGGATTCGTGAGAGAAATTCCCGGCATAGAATTGAAATGGAACGCGTTGGAGAATTGCCCGTTCGTTATCACGCACGGAACGCAGGACACGGTGATTCCTGTAAATTGGGCACGAAAAACGCGCGACATGTTTGCCGCAAAAGGCAACGCTGATGTTGTGTACAAAGAATATCCGATGGGGCATCAAATCAGCGACGCAAGTCTTGCGGATGTAACGCAGTGGCTGGCGGAGAGGATTTGAAGCGCGCGCGCAGTTACTATCACAAATCAATAATTCACACAAAACGACTTAGCACTGTGCTTACGCTTATTAGCCCATAGTGTCAGAAAAAAAGCTTGACAATGATTGACGATATACATACATTATCTACCAATGAAACGGTACAACCTATATTTGACATCGAGGCAACTCGAAGTATTTACAGATTTGAGTGAGAAACAGGACACTTCTGTTTCTGAATTGATTCGACGTGCATTGGATGATTACATTCACAAGGAAGTTAGGGAAGACATTGCCGCATACGTTGTCAGCAATAAGAAAAGGAGACAAAATGATAAACGTTGAGCATGTTGTTGGAAGAATATTTAACACTGATGGCGTTGCATTCCTTGATGAACTGCCCGCAGAGAGCACTGATTTGGTTGTTTGTGACGGCCCGTATGGTGTTACAACGCATGAGTGGGACAATGTACAAAACATTCAGGAGTTCAACCTGAACTTGATAAAGAAATTCTCTCGCATTTTGAAACAAGGCGGTGCGTTGTATCTGTTTGGAAAGCCTGATTGTATAGATTTTATCGACTATAGAGAGTATCTGTCTTTGCAGTCACGAATTGTTTGGTACCAACCTAGTCGCCTTGCTCAAGGACGAAAGTCATTCACAAACAATTATGATGTCATTTGTTATTTTGCCAAAGGCAAACCAAAGACATTTAATTTGGAACACATCCGCGTTCCTCAGCTTGTTGAGTTGGAACACCGGAAAAGATGTGAAAACGTACCATCTGTGAAGAATGGAAAATATGGGAAAACGGTGTTCAACAAAGATGGAAAAAATCCCGGTGATGTGTGGGGTGACATAAAACAGTTAACGTATAAATCCAAAGAACTGATCGGTCGAGATCTCTTGCACACAATCCAAAAGCCGGAAAGATTGATAGAACGTATTATTAAAGCAAGCTCGAATCCAGGCGATATGGTTATAGACCCATTTGTCGGAAGTGGAACAGTACCCGTTGTATGTGAAAGACTTGGACGAAAGTTCATAGGTTGCGAGACAAATAAGCTCTATTTCGAAATCGCGAGCAGTAGAGTCCAGAAAGAGCAAAAAAGAATTGAAAAAGCAGCTGACGAATCTTTATTTAAGGATGATCGAACAATACAAACCCCTTCTGTGGACTTCAATCAGCCTGTCTTATTATTGTAGACGACTTCTCCGTTTTTTTCACACCATCTTACCGTAATTCCAACATGGGATATTTGATTACGACTCGCATCGAGCTGTCTTTCAACTTCCCTCAAGAACACCTGAACGCCGATTTTATAAATCTTGATAACATTGAGCGGGCTTTTCTCTTCGAATACCGCACAATAGATCGATAAGTTTCTAGTGATTCTTTCAAGTGATTTTGCCCGTTTGCCCGCCGGACTCTTGAACATCCTGTCGAGTTGAAAAGTCCCCCTTTCAAAGCAAGTGAGATATTCGAACTTTTTGGATGGATCATTGGGATCCCATGCATCGGGCTCGTGTTTCGTACGATGAACTTCGTGTCCAAGTATATCAGCGATGATTAGTTCTTTGACCATTCCCGGTTGTAATAGGTTTCGGATGCCGTGTTTTGAAGCAAGCTCTTGTGCCTTGCGAATGTATTCGACGATTTGGGAGATATAATTCACGTTTAGATTCCGAAATATTATGATTGAATTAGTTAGCGCAACAACGGTACGGATTAAAAACGTTAATGTTTAGCATTACGGCCAACTACTGTAATTATGAATTGTGTATTTACAACATATCCCGCCTACTGCAGGTGTCGTTAATCTGTATCTTTTCTTTACAATTGTCAAGCCTATCAACTCACTTACCTCGCCCGAAAAACTTTTTCCCTCACATCTGTCTTTCCGTTTTCTTCCGGCGAAATGACTTCGTAGCGAAGCGAATGTCTCTTCCAAAAAATTTTCCCGTAATTTTTTTCTTCATTAGGTTGAATGCTGTCCTTCACCACCGTCACATGCGCCGGCGAAACAGAAAAATCAATGACGCGGATTTTCTGCGCTTCGTTCAGGTAATATTCATGCACGGCAACGCATTTGCTGTCACGCGACCAATAAACGCGCAACGGCTCGCTTCCGTACGCCCTCCATTTTCTTAGCTTCGGTTGAACGATGATGTACGAATGCGCATCCACCGCGTGGCGGACAACGGCAAGAATTTTTGATGAATCGGGCGAGAAGGAAAACAACGGAACGAGTGTGCCGTATTCCGGATTGAATAATGCAGTGTCGTTCCCGGCAGGAAGATCAAGCAAGCGAAATAGTGGAAGAGAGTCGTTATTAACAAAAAAATATTTTCCACGCACTTTTGCGTAGGAAGTGTCGGACGTCAATTCTTGTGCACAGCAATTCCAAACGCAGACAAAAGCGAGCAACACAATATGCGCGCTTCTATTTTTTCTTTGCCGTAATGATGATCGCAGATTCATTCTTTGCCATTTTTTCAGTCTCTGCCTGCGCCAGTGAAATGATTTGTTCTTTCTGTGCAAGTCCGGTTAGATCAATGACGCGCCCGGCGGCAATGAGAAACACATCCGGCAGTAATCCGCCTGCATCGCCGAACGTTGTGAATTCCTCCAGCAGCGTTCTCAACTCCGTGCCCGCCATTCCCAGCGATGTTGTGCGGATTTCACCCGTGGCAAGCTGAAGCCTCACGACGCCATCTTCATCAATCACGCGGATCGGCATCAACTTTTTCTTTGACAAGCCGAAGAACCGGACCTCTTCTTTTGATCCTTGAAACACATGCAGCACGCCCGCTTTTCCTTTCAATGAAACGGCATTCTTGACAAGGCTTGTTGAAAATCCGAAAGATGCTGCGGCGATTGTTCGAAGTTCTTCCGCCGGTTTCAGCTGCGAATGAATATCGCGCATGCGCATCTCAGATGAGCCGGTGGCGACGGCGGTGACGCGTTTTGTTTGCCGGTCAACTTCGATTGTGACTTCAATTGTTTCAGGAATTGCGCCCATCCGCTGCACGCGCTCCATCGCTTCTTTTCTGATGAGCAGCAAATCCTGCTCCGTCGGATCGATAATTGTGCGCTCAATGGTATCGCGGATGATGCCGAGCGCAATGCCGATGGCCGAGATGACCTCGGCATTTTCGGCAATCGTGTGACGCATGTTCATCAGCTTCGCGGTGAACGGAACAATTGCTTCCGCTCCGCCGCCGCCGCCGGCAAGCGTAAGAAGCGAGCGGTCGAGTTTGTATTCAGCGATAATATCTTCGACAACCTCCTGAGTTTTTGCGGCGCAGATTTCCTGAATTTCTGTTGCAAATTTTTCTGCAGTCGTGTGAATCTGTTCTGCCGCCCAACGAAAAATCTTGACGACGAAATCAGATGCCGATTTGCTGTATCCTTGTGCGATGCCGAGCACGTTCGCGGCGCCGGTCGGCGTGAGCGCGATTGTCGGCGTTTCGCTGTTGACGCAAATGCCGACGTAATCAGCGGGATCATCTTTTTTCGGTTGAAGATGCTTCATGGAAAGTGCGTGAATGTCCGGCTCTTCGTTTTGTCTGAAGAAACTTGCGTAGCGAAGTCCGGCGATGTGCGCACTGCGCGGACCGACATCAACGATCTTTTTGTTGTGAAGCCGCACCATCGAGCCGCCGGCGACGCCGATGGTGCGGACATCGAGGGTGCGCACGAATAATTTGTTGCCGCCGATTTCTGCCGTGCGGATGATTGGCTTTCCGTTTTTGATGATTGAAATATCCGTGCTCGTTCCGCCGACTTCGAGAAAAATTCCGTCGGAGATTTTTATGTACATCAACGCAGCGGCAACCCCGGCGGCGGGACCGGAGAGCATTGTCAGAATCGGACGCCGCCGCATTTCGTTGATATCCATGATGCCGCCGTCGCTTCGCATCACCATGAGCGGGGCTTTGATGCCGCTTTCGCGGATGGAACGCTCCGTCATGGTTGCGGTTTCGAGCATCTTCGGCATCATGCTTGCATTAATCACTGCTGTGCGCGTGCGAATGCGAAGGCCGTAGAGCTGCGAAATTTCCGATGCCGACGTGGCAAGAATTCCCATCTGCTGTGCAACGAGCACCACGCGCTGCTCATTCTGCGGATGATCAACGCCGAACGTTTCACTTGCCACAATGACGTGTGCGCCTTCGTTCACCAGTGTTTTGATCGTGCGCGAAATAATTTCGTCGTTGAAATCTTTTTCAACATCGAGGTAGCGATGAAATGTTTTGGCAAATTTTCCCGGCGCAAGTTCGATGCGGTTGGTATTTGTTTCTGATTTTGCGCGAAGTCCTTCCAGTCCCGTTCCCATGCCGATAATGCCGACGGGAGCGACGTCACCTTCGAGCAACGCATTTGTTGCCTGCGTTGTGCTGTGCGCGATGAGAATGACTTCGTCCGGCGCAATATGCGCTTCATCCAGCAGTTTGTGCATGGACTGCACGACACCGAGCGCAACGCCTTCCGGCGCATCATGTGTTGTCGGGACGACAGCTTTTCCGGCGATGTGAAATGTTGCAGCGTCAACTGCGACGGCATGTGTGAAAGTGCCGCCGACATCTATTCCGATTTTGATTTTACGAGACATGGGCAGTCAATAATGATCAATGGGTAACAAGCAGATGCAACAAGGTAGGAATTAATGAGAAGGCTTTCAAGGAGTGATAGTAGTCTGTTTTGAATTTAACACGCAGAGCGGGATTCTCTCACATCACCGGATTGTAGGAAAGTTGTTCAGTTGAAGAAAATTCGATGTACAGGAGACATCTGAAAAAAACATTTTCTATTACGAAACAGCCGTGCTGAGCGCAGTCGAAGTGTGGAAATTCCAACAGAGTCATGGTTTCCGCCGCAGGCGGACTCACCATGGCGAACACCAGTATTTTTCAAACGTTTCTTCAAACAATTTCGAAATGCAGTAACAAAAAATTTTTGGTCGTGTCTCACTTTGGCATTCACTGGTAGGTCAGACATTCTTGTCTGACTCGAAATATTTTTAAACTGAGACTACCAAACTTTTCTTGACATTCACTCGGAAAAGGATTATCATTCCAACGGCGGTAAAGCAAGGGGCAGGTGGCGGCATCCCACAATAGGGGAGAAAAAGTGAGGTCAACATGTCATTCAAATGGATGATTTTCACTGTAGCAGTATTCTTATTTTCACTCCACTCTTTTTCCCAAACGACACTATACGCACATGCCGGTATGAACACCGCTGAAATCAGATTCCTCAATTACTCCGATCTTGATTATACCAATGTTGTGCTTCGTTTTTCTTCTGAAACTCCTCGCTGGCTCACGGCAGATACGTTATCCTGCGACGCAATCCCAAGATACTCAAAACAAAACGCATTAACATCGCGCAGGTTAGCCGCACACTTCTTTTTTTATTTGGCAGACACCTCCACAAACAAAGACGAAACAGTCTTTCTTGATTTGGTGGTGAACAATGAAATCGTCTCCCGCACACCACTGAGAATTATCTACAACAAGAACGGGATTTCTTCTCTGACTAACTCGCTTTCAAAGCGTGAAGTTGTGAAAAGCGCCAGAGAAGATGCAAAACCAACCCGCTATGCGCTGCACCAAAATTATCCCAACCCATTCAATCCAACCACAACGATTCAGTTCGATCTCCCCGACCCTGCATTCGTGTCCGTGGTGATCTACGATTTGCTGGGCAGAGAAATCAGAACGTTGGTTAAAGAATTTTATGATGCAGGGTATCACAGAGTAGCTTGGAATGGCACAAACGACGAGGGAATAAAAATATCCTCAGGAATATACTTCTACCAGTTCAAAGCGAACAATGTTGTACAACTGCTTAAGATGAATGTTGTTAAATGACAAATCCGCCTGCCTGCCGGCAGGTCAAATAACGGAGTGCTTATGCAAAAGATGATTGAAAATCTGCCGTGTGCCGCTGTACGGCATCCCGTACAGCGGGGCTTTTCCTTTGGGCGGATAGCGTCGCTTATAATTGTTGCTGTCATTTTTTTGTTACTCAATCATTTTCACAGAATCAGGTGGGCGTGGTTATCGAGCCGTGTGTTGATTCAACACTGCTCACGGCTCATTTGAAAGTTATCCACGATAAACCGGGGTCATTTGAGGCTGGTGAAGCTCAGCTTGGTATAGCGATGATTCATTTCGATCTCCGTGCGTACTCGGGGGCGGTTCGGGAGTTCAAGAAGATGATTCAGGAATATCCGGAACATCCATTGTTGCACGAAGCCCAGTATCACCTCGCCAGAAGTTATTCCCGGCTTCATCAGGATGATGATGCCATCAGAGAAGCAAAGATTCTTCTGAACAAATATCCGAAGAGCAGCTATGTAGATGAATCTTTGAATCTTATTGGATGGAGCAATTACATCAATGGCAGATATCACGAAACAATCACAGAGTTTAAGAATCTCGTGGACAATTACCCCGCTTGCAAATACCGCGATGATGCATGGATGATGATAGGCAGAAGTTACAAAAAGCTTGGGAAGTTAGACGAAGCGATTGAGGCGTTCAGTCAGCCGATCAGGAATTTTCCTCCAAACAATCACCGGAATGAAGCGCAATTAGAGATAGGCGTCATTCGGGAAAGAAATAACCAGTTCGACTCCGCCATCGTTGAACCGAGAAAGGTTATTGATGACTATCCTTCTGCAAAAGGAAAAGCGAAGGCGCATTATGAAATTGGCTACATCTATCTTTCCCGCGGGAACGTTGTTTCTGCGTTAAGCGAGTATGCGGAGATTGACAACAGCTACCCCAATGAGCAAGTGTCGCCGTATGCAACGTTCAGGGTCGGATACTGCTATTCCCTGCTCGGCGACCATAGCAAAGCCGTTGACTACTTTAAGAAAGGATTGGATAAATATCCGACGTTCCCTCAAAAAGACTGGCTGCTGTTTTATATGGGAAAAAGTTATTCCGCAATGAACAATCCTTCTGAAGCCAACGCTTGTTTTAGCAAGCTCATTGCCGACTATCCCCAGAGCAGCCTCAGAACAGCGGCGGAGAAAATGAAGAGGTGATAATCTGCAAAGGGCGCTTCGCATGAAGAAAGTATTTTTGATTTGCTTGTTTTATGGAGCGGCATTCATTCCGCGTACATATTGCCTGACAGATACTTTAACAAACACAGGCGACGAAAAAGGCAATTACTCAGATAATCAGGCAGAAAATAATAGTAGCGATGTGTTGTGTCCGTTTAATGCAAACTTAAGCCTTATCGGGCCGTTTCTGATAAACATTGGTGTGAAGTATCGCATTTTGCCTGCTCTCTTTACAGAGGTTCAGGCTCCATTAGTATTGTCTGAGCTGTTGAAGCAGGGTAGAATTGCAATCTCCGGTGGTGGCGCAATTATAATCTACCCTAAAGAAGCCATCACGTATGATGAATTCGATGCCGGAGTGACATTTAGCAATGGCACTTTATCATGGGAGCATTCTCAGACAGTCAATCTTCAACCATTCCTTAGAGCGGAAACCGGCAAAAGGAATGGATTTAGTCTGTCATTGAAAGTGGGACCTGTTTATATTTTTACCTCTCATCCTTACTGGAGTTTTAATGGTGAATTAGGTTTCGGATGGAATTTATAAGTTAATGAAAGAAACCATGCTATGAAAAAAATAATTTTTGTGCTGTTTTTTTTACTTTTTGGGCGCACGCAAACGTTCGCTCATAAACAGCATGTACATCAATATATTGTTCATGAAGCATATAATTTATTGAAGCTTCAGGTGGGAGAAATTCCAACAATGGCTTCTCATATTTCTACGGATGAAGGCGGTGGTGGCGGAACCTGGGCGTCTGGACTTATTACTGCCGGAGCATGGAATGAAGATGAAGAGGATGTAGTGTATCATATAAAAGAAGCGCCGTATAACAAACCATTCATTAGCTCAACTCATTTTTGGGATGCCGATCAAGGTGACGACAATGAGTCGCGGTTGCAAGGGAAACGGACAGGGATTTATTTTTCTTTCACTGTTCAAAATGCCTATCAGAAAATAAGGGCATACCGCGATGGTGGATGGACTATGCTATGGAACAATGGAGGCGGGGGCTCTGGGCAATTCGAGTATGACACCCCTGATGGGGAAGTTCGCTATTATAATTGGGTTTATGCTATAGGCTTTCAATACCAGTCATTAGTTGATTTTTATAAGACGGGAAGGGCGAAAATTGTTGGTACTTATCAAGAAGACGGGACATGGGTGAGTGATAATGTAGACATCGTTTTAAGTTAGGCATGGAGAAATATTTTTATTTGGGAAATTCTTGGACGAATGTGCCATCTGCTTGGAGACATGAGCGTACCTGCTCATGCTCATTGTGACATTCATGGTGATAATGATCCAGGCATACTCTACGACTCTTATGAAGAATATTTTGGCACTAGCTACTACTGGAATGGACAGAATTCCGGACAGATGATCAATCCTTACGTCAGTAGTAATCCACTTCATTATTTAATGTACACGATGAGTCAAATCTCTGGACACTTCGGCTCTAATGGTCCATACAATGGTGACGGAGATAACAATATTGGCGGCAATCCTCTTCCTGAAGAAACAGCATTCTTGAATCAAACTTTGCCGTCAATGCCAACCAGTCTTGATGGCTACAATATAATGGCTATGCGAGGAGACAATGCTCAGTATACAGAAAATATAAAAATTGCCATTAGAGACTGGACGTTGCCTTATGCAATTCGTGCAACTGCCGGCTTGCTCTATTGGTTTGCTAAGGAAGCTTGCCTTCTGCCTGAGCTTCCCAACCAACCAACCGCACTCACCGCATCAACCGGAAATTGGGGTTTTGTTGAACTTAGTTGGGACATTATCCCAACCTGCGGCCTTACAGGATTTTCAATCTACAGAAGAACTGCCGGGCAAAACGATGAAGCCCTTCTCACATCGGTCGGTGCTGACGTGAGGATATACCATGATCTTACTATTGAACAGCATCCAGCAGAATATGAATACCGAATTGCAGCGTACAATTCCAATAATTATTATGATCCTTTGACGCCATGGGCTTTGGGTTGGGCATATTGCTATGCGGTGCCATTGCCTCCTAATTTCATTTCAGCAACAAGAAAAAGCGATCACATTCTTCTCTCTTGGTCCGGCGCAGGAGGGAGTTTGACCGGTATCAAAGAATATCTGATTTTTACGACGAAGTATCATTTCTATTATAATGGATGGGAAAACGAATACCTTTCAGATATAGTCACTACAGACCAAAGGGATGGCTCAGCTACGCTAGATGCACTTGGCGGTTGTAATGACAAAGCGAAATACAGGATAAGAACTATGAATGTATTGGGCTTTCAAAGCGACTTTAGTGATTACTCTCAAGAAGTTGATATTGGAGTGTGTCCCGAGCCGGCTACATATATTTCAGCATCTGATTCTTTGTCAAATGAAGTTGAGGTATCGTGGGCTGGAGCCTATGCGAGTGTGGGTTCAACAATTCAAGGATACAAGTTGTACCGGAGCGATGATTATTCCGGAGATACACTGCTTACGACAATTTACACCGGCGATTCTTATTCCACTTTTCATGACTCCGCCGTAGAGTTCGGCACAGTGTATCACTACAAAGTCGTGACTATTGATAACCAGGATCATGAAAGTCTTCCGTCAGAAACTGTAAGCGGTCAAACAAGCTGTGCGGCATGGTAAGGAATTCCCGTCTCATGAAACAAATTCTTCTCATCATACTTTCTGTTTTTGTATCGAGCGTGGGCAGTGTGGCACAATTGCGCCAAGAAGATGGTGTACGAGTGCGCATAGAAATTGTTGTGATGTTTGGTTCCTTCGGAACAACTCAAGCGACAATTGAGTAGGTGATTTTGTTCTTCTCATTTTGCTGTCTCTTCCATTCCTCGATAACTTCCAACGGTGTTTTGTAGC
>JAJYOI010000063.1 GCA_021796275.1 Bacteroidota bacterium | reverse complement strand
TGAGTTCGATCCGAATGAAGTGAAGACGCGCGACATTCACATTACCGACACAACATTCCGCGACGGCCAGCAGGCGCGGCCGCCGTACACAAAAGAACAAATGGTAAAATTATTCGGGATGCTGTCGCGTCTCGGCGGACCGAACGGAGTTATCCGCCAATCGGAATTCTTTTTGTACACAAAAAACGACCGCGAAACAATTGATGCGTGCCGCGCACTGAATGTAAAATTCCCGGAAATCACCGGATGGATTCGCGCGAATAAAGGCGATTTCCGTCTCGTGAAAGAAATGGGATTGAAAGAAACCGGCATGCTCACATCGTCATCCGATTACCACATCTTCCACAAACAAAACCAGACGCGCAAGCAGGCGATGGATCAATATGTTGAAGTCGTTGAAGCGGCATTCGAAGCCGGCGTCCGTCCGCGATGCCATTTGGAAGATGTCACCCGCGCCGATCTGCCCGGATTTGTTTTCCCGTTCGTGCAGAAGCTTGAACGTTTGAGCGAACAGGTTCCCGAGCATATGAAAGTGAAAATCCGTTTGTGCGACACGATGGGATTCGGTTTGTCGTATCCAAATGCAAAAGAACCGCGCTCAATTCCCAAAATGATCTGGCGCCTGCGGAACGAATGCGGAATTCCGCCGGAGCGGTTGGAATGGCACGGCCACAATGATTTTCACAAAGTGCACATCAACGGTGCAAGTGCATGGATCTACGGATTGAATGCGCTGAACGGCACACTCTTCGGCTTCGGCGAGCGATGCGGAAATCCGCCGCTCGAAGGCGCGATCATTGAATACGTTGCACTGAAAGGCTCGCTGAACGGCGTCAGCCTGCCGGTTATTACAGAATTGGCGGACTATTATCAAAAAGTTATCGGCACACAGCTTGCGCCGAATTATCCGTTCGTCGGCAAAGATTTCAATACAACGCGTGCAGGAATTCATGCAGGCGGATTGCGACGCTTTGAACAAATTTACAACATCTTCGACACGACGACACTGTTGAATCGCCCGCCGCACGTGGCGATCACCGACAAATCGGGCACCGACGGCATTGCGCTGTGGGTGAATGATTTTCTCGGGCTGAAAGGCGACGAACGCCTGAGCGTGATGAAGGTAGCAAAGATTCAGCGTTGGGTGATGGATCAGTATGAAAAAGGAGGACGCATGTCGTCAATTACTGATCAGGAACTCGAGGAACAAGTGAAAGTAAACCTGCCGGAATATTATTCCAAATATCGAAAGAACTAATCACTAAGGGGCGCTTCGGCGCCCTATTATTTTCAAAGGAGAACACATGCGCGTTATTATTCAACAAAATTACGACCTTGTCAGCAAGTGGGTGGCGTCGTACGTTGCGCGGCACATCCGCGATTTCAATCCGACACCGCGAAAACCATTTGTGCTTGGGCTTCCTACCGGCTCGTCGCCGATCGGAACGTACAAAGAACTTATTGTGCTGCACAAAGCGGGAAAGGTGTCGTTCAAGAATGTCGTAACATTCAATATGGATGAATATGTCGGCCTGCCGGAAGATCATCCGGAAAGTTATCATTCATTCATGTGGAATAATTTTTTCAAGCACATCGACATCAAGAAAGAAAATGTCAACATCCTGAACGGCAACGCGAAGAATTTGGAAAATGAATGCGCCGAGTATGAAAAAAGAATAACGAAGATCGGAGGCATTCATTTGTTTCTCGGCGGAATCGGACCGGACGGGCACATCGCGTTCAACGAACCGGGCTCATCGTTAGCATCACGCACACGTATCAAAACGCTGACGTACGACACGATCATTGCCAATTCGCGCTTCTTCGACAATGACATCAACAAAGTTCCGAAAACCGCTCTCACGGTCGGCGTTGCCACGGTGCTTGATGCAAAAGAAGTATTGATCATTATCGCCGGCCACAACAAAGCACGTGCACTTGCCAATGTTGTAGAAAGCGGCGTCAATCACATGTGGACTGTCAGCGCACTGCAGCTTCATCCAAAAGGCATCATCGTGTGCGACGAACAAGCCACCGATGAGTTACGTGTAGGAACCGTGCGCTACTTTAAAGACATTGAATCGCACAATCTCGATCCTGTATCGCTGTTGAAGTAAAAGCTTATTCACAATTTGCGTGACGACCCGGTGGAATCATTTTCGCCGGGTCTTTCTTTTTCATTTTCGTTTTTCCATCTTCCTTGCATGAATATGTTCGACCTTGGCATTGCGTGGAATTGGGAATATGACCGCGACTTCGTTCACGCTGTTGAACATGCGTGTGCAGCGGCACATATTTCCACGTATCGTATTGAGCCGCACAATGTTGACGAAACACTGAAGCATATCCACAGCGGGAAAATTGCGTTTCACTCTCTTCTTGACCGCGCTTCCGATGCCGATGAAACTTTTGTACCGTTGACGCGCTTCATCGTAAAGTCCGGGGCATACATCATCAATCACTTCGATAACATTGATCGCGCAAAAGACAAAGCGACGATGCATCTCGAATTCATCGCGAACGGACTCAACGCTCCGTACACACTCATTATTTCCCCTTTCAGTACGAAAAAAGAAATCGGGCTGAGCCTTTCCGAACTTGCGCGATTAGGCAGACCGTTCATTATTAAACCTGCAAACACCACCGGCGGCGGAATCGGGGTTGTGCTTGGCGCAGAAACGCTGAAGCAGGTTATTGAAGAACGCCTGCATCACAAAAACGATAAATACCTTCTACAGGAAACCGTTACACCGGTGAATCTTGATGGGCGCGATGCGTGGTTCCGCGTGCTGTTCGCATTCGGTGAAATTTTTCCGTGCTGGTGGAACGTTACAACGCACGTGTACACTCCGCTTGCACGGGAAGAAGAAAACAATTTTCATCTCGAAGAACTTCATGCGATCATGAAAAAAATTCATTCTATTTGCCGGCTTGACTTTTTTTCTTCAGAGATTGCGCTGAATGCCGAAAACAAATTCATTGTTGTTGATTATGTGAATGAAATCTGCGACATGCGCTTGAAATCAAGCCATGCCGACGGTGTTCCCGACAGCATTGTTCATGCCATTGCACAGTTGATCGCGCGTGATGTAGCTCAAAGGATTCGTGTTTAAATGCTTGACTTTCAGAAGGTGCTTTAATACATTAGACGACAATGAGTTGTCTCTCAGTGCTTATCCAGTCTACACTTCTTACAACCATCGGAGGATTCTATGCTTCCCTCATCTAAAATAAAGGCGCGCGGTGTTATGCGTCTTTTTGCAGTTGCTATTGCAGTTCCGTTGCTTCTTTATCTTGTTGGCTGCGGCGGCTCTTCAGAAACAACAACATCCACACCAACAGATACGACTGCCGTTCACATTGATACCACCAGCACGATACCGATGCCTGCTGACACAACTTCAATGGCAGCAAAAGAGACGACAGCAGTCGCTCCGACAGCTCCAACGCCTGAAGAAATGCTTCAACAGGAAATGGAACAGTTGAAGGCTGATAATGTTCAGTTGAAGCAACAACTCGACTCATCGGAGCAAACAAACAAAGATCTTATGGCAAAGATCTCCGACCTTGAAGCCGCTCAGATTGCCGCACAGGAACAAGCAGCAAAAGCTGCAGAAAAACCGGCTTCGTCAAAAATGACGGAAGCACGAGCGACACCTGCCGGCAAATCTTCACCGGAAGAAATCGAAGCCTACACTTCCGCACTGCAAATGGCGAAAGAGCGAAAGTTCAAGGATGCCATAGACCAATTGCAAAACTTGCTCGACTCCGGAGTGAAATCAGATTATGCAGACAACTGCCACTACTGGATTGGCTTATGTTATTACAGTCTGAAGGATTTCAAAACGGCGATTGAGCATTTCAAAGAAGTCCTGAAATTCAAAATTTCTGAAAAGAAGGATGACTCCCAATACATGCTCGGTCAATGCTACGAACGAATGGGGAACAAAAAACAAGCGCAAGCAGAATATCAGAAACTTGTTCAGCTTTACCCGACAAGCGAATATGTAAAAGCTGCGCAAGCCAGAATACGGTAAGAAAAAATTTACGGTAACGTGTGACCATGCCCCGTCTTGTGACAACAAGACGGGGCTTTTTTTACTGAAACTTCAGTACGCCAGCCAAGTCATGCACATCGTAATGTTCCTCAAGCCGCCGTAAAAATCGAATGAGCACTTCCGCGGTTGCAAACGCATCGCCCGCCGCGCGGTGACGATGAGAATTTCTGATGCCAAGCTGTTTTGTCACGGGGCCAAGCGACTTGCTTGACAAGTTCGGCAGCATATGACGGGCCAATTTACAGGTACAAAGTATTGGATTCTCAATCGGCGCAATATTTCCTTTTGACAATGTATGATTCACAAATCCCAAATCGAACTGTGCATTGTGCGCGGTGAATACGCCGCAACCCAAAAATTCTGCAATTTCCGACGCAACCATTTCTGCGGTCGGTGCGCCGACAACCATCTCGTCATCAATACCGGTCATCACGGTAATCGAATACGGAATCGGCTGCAACGGGTTGACAAGTGTTGTGTATTCATCATGAATTAATCCATTGCGTACTTTTACCATTGCAATTTCCGTGATGCCGCCTTCGCGCGGAGAAAGTCCGGTCGTTTCCACATCGACAACCACGAATGTTGTCTCGGCGATTGATTGCGAAGAGAGCAAATCAGAATTCATACGGCAGCTATCGCTTCCTTCGCGCCTTTTCCGATTTCTTGATACAAAAATTGTTCGCACATGAGCACGTCTTCTTCACTGCCGATGAATAAAGGAATTTTCTGATGCAGCTTGTTCGGTACAACGTCGAGAATACGCTGCGTGCCGTTGGTCGCTCTTCCGCCGGCTTGTTCTACAATGAATGCGAGTGGATTTGCTTCATACATCAGGCGCAGCTTTCCCTCGGAATGTTTCGAATCACCCGGGTACAGAAAGATTCCGCCATACAATAATGTGCGGTGAATATCTGCAACGAGCGAACCAATGTACCGCCCGGAGTAGGGACGATTTGTTGCTTTGTCTTCTTCTTGCAGATGCTTGATATATTTTTTGACGCCGCTCCCCCAGTACGCGTAGTTGCCTTCATTCACGCTGTAAATCTTTCCTCGTTTTGGAATTCGAATATTTTCATGTGACAACAAAAATTCACCGATGCTCGGATCAAGCGTAAAGCCATGCACGCCGTCGCCGGTTGTGTACACCAGCATTGTGCTTGAGCCGTACACGACGTAACCTGCGGCGATTTGTTTATAGCCGGGCTGCGTGCAATCTGCAAGTGTGCCTTTGCTCGCAGTCGAAACGCGGCGGTAAATCGAAAAGATCGTACCAATTGTGACGTTGGCATCAATGTTGGAAGAGCCGTCAAGCGGGTCGTAGAGCAAAACGTATTTTCCCTTCGGATAATTATCCGGGATGTGAAGCACGTCTTCATTTTCTTCCGACGCCATCACGCACAAGTGTCCGCCGTGGTCCATTGCCCTGTAAATTGTTTCGTCGGCAAAAACGTCCAGCTTTTTCACGGCATCGCCATGAATATTTTCTTTTCCCGCCGAGCCGAGAATATTCACCAAACCTGCTTTGCTTACCTCGCGCCAAATCACTTTAATCGCAAGCGTGAGGTCGCGCAAGACGGAGGAAAAATTCCCCGTCGCGCCCGGATGACGCCGCTCGCCCTCAATAATGTGGCGCTCAATAGTTATGACTTTGTTGGACATAGCTCCTCCCTAATTTTGATGAAAAATGCCGCTTTACGACATTCCCGTACAGCGGAATAACATTTCTTAATGTGAAAGTAGGAAAAAGAGAAGGAAGTTACAAGCACGGACATTTGAAGCTTGCTCATTGATGCATCAGTTGTTCAGCGGCTAACCGCACATCATCTGCCTGAATCTCTCCCATACACTTGAAATGTTCCTTCGGACATGATGCTCTGCCGATGTGAGAGCACGGACGGCAATCTAAATTATTATTCTCAATCACCACAGATTTTGCACCGTACGGAAAGAATCCGAATTCTTTTACCGTCGAGCCGAAAATTGCAACGAGCGGCCGCTGTTTCGCTGCGGCAAGGTGCATCAATCCTGTATCGTTCGTGATGACGATATCGCAAAACTCTAAAGCCGCCGAGGTTTCAAGAAGTGAAAATTCTCCGGAAAAATCTGCGGCAGCATTTTCTCCTACCATATTATTGATTGAAGAAGCAACAAACGCGCAATTTTCTTTATCATCACTCCCGCCGAAGATAAGAATCTTCGCGCTGAATTTCTGCGCCAATTGAATTCCAAGCTGTGCAAATTTTTCTTTCTGCCATCGCTTTGTAAAATGTTTCGCTCCCGGACACAGCCCGATGACCTTATTGAATTTGCTCAACCTCATCGCTGCGAGTTTGCTCGAAATACCGAATTGAATTTCATCGGGAATGAAAATTTCCAGCCCCTTTTCATCGCCGTTGATTCCAAACGGTTTCAACGTTTCCAGATAGCGGTCGGCAATCTGCACAACGCCATCATAAACATTTCGCTTGAGATGCACCAACTGCCAGCGCGGCCACATTCGTTTATTGATAACGACGGTTTTCTTCGGCGCGCTAACAAGACGGAGATAGTTCGTTCTTAGATTATTATGAATATCAACAGCGAGATCGTACTGCTCGGCACGAAGCATCAGCGCCAGTTTGTGCAATCCGGCAAATCCTTTCGACGCGTCAAACTCGTGAACAACGGAGAGATGATGATTGGAGCGGACAAGCTCGGCAAATTCTTTCTTCACCACAAAATCAATACGCGCCTTCGGGCCAACTGCAGAGCGCAGCACACGCACCACCGGCGAAGCGAGAACAATGTCGCCGATGGAACTTAATCGGAAGATGACTGTTTTATTAGGTAATGCCTTCATGCGACCTCAATGAAAATACATTTTTCAATCTGTACTTGCAACGAAACGGCAGATGATAATTTCACGAATAATCTGTATACTCGGTAATTAGCGCGCGAGATGACATCCAATCTTTTTAATCCTGATTGTTATGAGAAGGAGCAGGTAGAATGATGAATCGCCCGTCAACACTTGGCGAACTCAAAAAGAGCGGCTACAAAGTTCTTCCGGTGAAAGAAGAACTGCGGAACAATCTTATCTGCAAAATTCAGAAAAACGAGGCGCTGTTTCCCGGCATTATCGGTTACGAAAAAACAGTGATCCCGTCGTTGATCAACGCGATTCTTGCGAAGCACGACATTATCCTTCTCGGATTGCGCGGACAAGCAAAGTCGCGGCTCGTGCGGCAGCTTCCTTCGCTGCTGGACGAATATGTTCCTATTATCAAAGGCAGCGAGATCAACGACAATCCATTTGCACCGGTGAGCAAATTCGGCACCGACAGGGTGAAAGAACACGGCGATGCAACGGAAATCGAATGGATTCACCGCGACCACCGCTTCAGCGAGAAACTTGCGACGCCGGATGTGACAATTGCGGACCTCATCGGCGACATTGATCCGATCAAAGCGGCGACACAGCGTCTGCATTTTTCTCACGAAGGTGCGATTCATTTCGGACTAATTCCGCGAAGCAATCGCGGCATTTTTGCCATCAATGAACTGCCCGATCTTCAGCCGAGAATTCAAGTCGGCTTGTTCAATATTCTCGAAGAAAAAGATATTCAGATTCGCGGTTTTAACATTCGCATTCCACTCGATGTCATGATCATCTTCACAGCGAACCCGGAAGATTACACCAACCGCGGCAACATCATCACGCCGCTGAAAGACCGCATTGACTCACAAATTCTCACACATTATCCGCGCTCGCTCGATGATGCAATTGTGATCACGGAACAGGAAGCATGGATTCGCCGCAACGGATTTGACGTGCGCATGCCGCAGTACTTCAAAGAAATTATCGAGCTGATTGCGTTCGAAGCACGCAAGAGTGAATTCGTTGATCAGAAATCGGGCGTCAGCGCTCGTCTCACCATCGCGGCAATGGAAAACCTCATCAGTAACGCCGAGCGGCGCGCTATTACACTGAAAGAAAAATGCGTCATGCCGCGCATGTGCGATCTTCCGCACGTTCTTCCCGGCATGACGGGAAAAATCGAGCTTGTGTTCGAAGGCGAACAGGAAGGCGCAGCCAAAGTCAGCAAAGCGCTTATTGGAAAAGCGGTGCGCAGCGTTTTCAAAGAATATTTTCCTGATCCGCTGCAAAAGCGAACACGTCCGCAGCAACAACAGCAACAGGCTGACCCTGAATATGGAAAAGTTCTCGGGTGGTTTGAAGAAGGAAATTCTTTGGAAGTTGCCGACGACATGCCTCTCACTGCGTACTTCACCGAACTCGACCGTGTGAAAGGACTGCGCGAACTGACCAAGCGTCATCTGAAAATCGAGGAAAGCAACAAGTACGAGCTTGCTTCCGCGATGGAGTTTGTTCTTGACGGCTTGCATCAAAATTCTAAAATCGCAAAAGATGAAGTTGACCATATCACGACATACAAAGACATGGTTGGAAGTATTTTCACCGGACGCGGTACCGATCCGGGCGAAGATTTTGAGTTGGAAGATGACAAATAGTAGGTATTGGGTGTTAGGTTTTAGGTGAGAGGTAAAAGATAAAATGTACGTGAATTTTTCCCTTTTAATTTTTCATTTTTAATTTTTTCCATGAGATTTCAGTACTCAAAATGGACACCGGAATCGCAGACCGACGAACAACGGCTGGAAAACCTGATGCAGTTGTTCAGCCATCTTCTTGTCAAAACAAGCGGTGATGTGCAGGAAGCGATGGAATGGCTACGCGAACTGGCGGAACAGTACGGTATTTTCGACGAAACACTTTCAATGGAGGACCTCATTGACAAACTGCGGGAAATGGGCGTGCTTGAAGAAGTGAACGGCTCGCTCAATCTCACAACACGAGGCGTTCAAAAAATCCGCCGTGATGCATTGAAAGAAATTTTCTCTTCGCTTAAAAAAGGAACAATTGGTTCGCACGAAACGCCGGCAACGGGAAGCGGCGTTGAGCGCTTGAGCGAAACAAAAAAATGGTCCTTCGGCGATATGCCCACGAATATTGACCTCACTTCGACAATGACCAATGCGTTTAAGCGCGACGGCATAGAAAATTTCCACCTCAGCGAAGACGATCTTGAAGTGTATGAAACGGAAAATCTCTCTTCCTGCGCCACGGTGCTGATGGTGGACATCAGTCACAGCATGATTTTATACGGCGAAGACCGCATTACACCGGCTAAGGAAGTCGGGCTGGCGCTGAGCGAGCTGATCATGACAAAGTATCCGAAAGATTATCTTGCGCTGGTTGTTTTCGGCGACGATGCTAAACTCGTCAGCATTAACGAACTTCCGTTTCTCGAAGTCGGGCCGTTTCACACGAATACGCGCGCCGGTTTGCAGCTTGCCCGCAATTTGCTCAGACATTGCGGCAACGTCAACAAGCAGATTTTTATGATCACAGACGGGAAACCGTCGGCAATTTTCGAAGACAACGGTCGCCTTTACAAAAATTCGTTCGGACTCGATCCGCGCATTGTCAACAAAACGCTTGACGAAGCAGTCGCGTGCCGGCGCGAGAAAATCACCATCAGCACATTTATGGTGGCGCGCGATCCTTATCTCATCAATTTCATTGAAGAGCTAACGAAATCAAATCACGGCCGCGCCTACTATTCTTCCCTGAACGATCTCGGACAATTTATTTTCGTTGATTACATCCGGAATCGCCGCAAACGTTTTTCTGCGGGGTGACATAAGCCCATAATGCAGAAAATAAAACTTGAAAATCAAAAAAACTGAACACGCTTGAAGACGGAAGCAGTTACCCCTAACTTTTTGAGCGCCTATAGCGCCATGGTGCTCTGCGCTACATTTCTACTTTTTCTTTTCTTTGCCGTCCACCCTTTGCCATCACCACTTTCGGAGGCAGTATGAAACACATTCGAGAAGCAATCTTCTTGCTTATTATTGGAGCGTTCATTGCACATACTGCACACGCTCTTCCGCGGTTCGCCATACGAACCGGCGCAAAATGTCAGTCATGCCATGTGAATCCGACAGGCAAAGGAATGCGCAATGCTTTCGGCTTCAGTTACGGAAGTGAAGAACTGCCAATCCCGACATATAAGGAAGCGACCGCACTCGACGATTTTTCTCCGAACCTGACCCAATACCTCAGCATCGGCGCGGACTACCGCACGCTGTTCTTCTATAACCAAATCAACAAAACAAGCAGCTTCTTTCAAATGCAGGGCAATTTGTATTTCAATCTGCGGCTGAACAAAAAAGTTTCCGTGTATGTGGACAAAGAATTGTACGGCAGCTTTGAAGCATTCGGACTGGCAAAAATTTTGCCGCTCGATGGGTATCTGAAGCTCGGACAATTCATGCCGGCGTACGGCACCAAGGTTGACGACCACAATCTTTTCATTCGCGGCGGACCGTACGATCCAAGGATTTTCGGCGGAGAGTTTCCGCCCGGTTATCCGCTCGGATTGAATTTTGGAGCGGGAATGGAAGATGACGGCATTGAACTCGGTTTTGCGCCGAGTATTTTCACGTTTGAAGCCGGCGTGTTCAACGGACTTCCCGGCGGCGGGCTTATAGCAACAAATGCGACAGGATACAAAACCATTTCGGTCCGCGGCGACGCAACAATCAAAACCGAAGACATCAATTTCAATGTTGGGGGCTCGTTCTACAGCCATCCTTCGGCGACAGGAACGCGGACATTTTACGGGGCGTTCGGTGCTGTATCGTTGTTCAAAAACCTGACACTGAACAGCGAAGTTGATTTTGTGAAGACACCGTTCGGCGCACATGATTCGACAGGCATCATGTATTACAACGAATTGAATTACCTTCTGACAACCGGCGTTGATCTCAAATTGGGTTATGAATTTTATGATCCCAACAAAGACATCAAAAACGGAAGTTTCTCCGTCATCACGCTCGGTGCAGAATTCTTTCCTCTGAGCGGCGTTGAGGTACGACCGCTGTACCAAATCAACATAGAATCGCCGAAAGAAATCAGCAACAACAATACATTCCTTCTTCTCTTCCACTTTTACTTATGAGCGACTCGTTCGTGAATATGAGAAACGCATTTGTGCGAAGCATGCTAACGTTTTTCCTCGTTGTCGGATTGGATTCTTGCAGTGACATGGGAACCGATCCGAAACCGTCGGTGCAAACGCCGGACGCACCGACGCTGACACAAGTGTTTCCCGATTCAGGATTTGCCGGCGACACGGTAACAATTCACGGGACGAAATTCGGTGCGTTGCAGGGTAACAGCATTGTAAAATTCGGCTCAGTTGCTGCAACGGAAATTCTCACATGGCAAGACACAATTATCGCCGTAAAAATTCCCGCCGCTGCAAGCGGAACAATTTCCATAACGGTGATCGCAGGCGAAAGCGAAAGTAATTCGGTTCAATTCACCGTCCTTTCTCCTGTAACCCAAATTTCTTTTGCCAATGATGTTGAGCCGTTATTTGCTTCGTTCGGATGCACGAGTTGTCATGGAGGAACAAATAATTTATATGTTGATTCGTACGCTCATCTCATGGCGGGAACGAGCCTTCACGGACCGGTCGTTACTCCGGGGAACGGCGAAGGAAGCGTCATCATTCAAAAATTGCGGGGAACGGCATCGTTTGGCGTACGAATGCCGCAAGGCGGATCGTATCTTCCCGATTCATCTATCGGCAAAATCTCAACGTGGATTACTCAAGGTGCGCACAACAACTAATTCACTTCACATTTAGAAAGGAACAGTACAATGAAGTTCGCTGTCTCAATAATGTTCATTCTTGCCGTTGCTGTCGCAGGATTTACTCTGCAGCAAAGTGGAGCGAAATCGAAAATGCCGAAGATGGCGCTAACAGCGACACAGGCGGCAGAGAAAACAAAAAGCAGCGATAAGAATGATTCAGGCGAGGCAACTATTTCGTTTTCAAAAAATGTATTTCCAATTATCAAAAGGCGCTGCCTTCCCTGTCATGCATCGGACAGCGATAACAGGAGCGAACTTGTGCTTGAATCATACAACGATATTATTGCCGGAGGAAAACACGGAACGCCGATTATTCCGGGAAAAGGGAGCGAAAGTCTGATCGTTCAAAAAGTAAGTCCAAACCCGCCGTTTGGCAGACAAATGCCCGTCATGACGCGGATCAAACTGACCGACGGACAGATTGATACATTAAGAATGTGGATTGATCAAGGCGCAAAGAAAAACTGAAGAGAGTGAGAACCAGCAAAGACCAAAAAAGGCTCTGGAGTTTTCCGAGCCTTTTTATTTGTGCTGCCCCTCGGCGCTTCATTACTTCAATACCAACATTTTTCTCACTGCAACAAAACCATCGCTGCTTGCCAGGCGGTAGAAGTACAGTCCAGACGCGAGATGTGATGCATTGAATTCCACGTTATACAACCCCGCCGGCTTCACTTCATCAACCAACGATGTGACTTCTTCACCAAGCAAATTGTAAATTTTCAAGGTGACATGCGCAGACTTCGGCAACTGAAATTTTATTGTCGTGCTCGGGTTGAACGGATTCGGATAATTTTGAGCAAGCGAATAAGAACCCGGAATAGCGGCAACAGGAATTTTCTTTACGCTGGTGGTAATTTGGCCGTAGCCTAAATGCATGGTACCGCGAATTTCTCCGCTGGGGTTAAGAGTGGAATGAACATTCAGGTACACCCTGTTTTCAATGAGCAATGCAGCAACGCTGTCGGGAGTATTCCAATAGCCAGACGCCGTGCTGTCGGTGAATGACACGGGAAATAGAATACTGCCTTTCGGCGACATGTGGAAATGAGCCGCTGTGTATGAACCGTTGAGCCCGGCGATTGTCGCGTGATAGTATAAGGAATCACCAAATGCCGCCCACGCAGTACCGGTAGCGGTAGAACTTGTGTTCGCCTGAGAGCCATCCAATGTCGTCACCATTACTCCGTCATGCGAAATCACCGATCCGCGAATTTCACCGCCGAGATGTGTTGAAGAATGAATGTTGATATAGAGTCTGCCGAGAACCAAATCTGTCAAATCCTGATCGGAAAGATTTGTCCAATCATTCTCGGCTGTGTTTCCGGTAAATGTAATTCCTTGAACAATGCCGCTCGCTCGATGAAAGTGCGCGGCGGTAAATGTGCCTTCAAGTCCCGCATACGTGACGCTGTAATGAACATTGAGTGTACTCAAATCAAGCGCAGCCCATGCTGTGCCGGTAGCGGTTGAAGACGTTCCGGCTTGCGATCCGTCGAGAGCCGCACGGAAACCCAATTGACCAACAGGCAAGAGCGTTCCGCTAATCTCACCAGCCGGATGAGCGGTCGAATGAATGTTCGCATACACGCTCCCTCGAATAAACAACGCCCAGATGCTGTCGGGCATTGCAGTGATGCTGCCGCTGGAGGAACTGTCGGTAAAAGTAATGCCTTCAAGGACATTGGTGCTTAGGAAAGAATGAAAATGGGCGCCTGTGAATGATCCCTGCAAACCCGCATAAGTAAAATTGTAAGAAATCTTGTTGAACGAGCTGTCCTGAGAATCGGAATCAAAAACAACCCATCCTGTTCCGAGGCCTGTGGAATTTGTTCCGGCATTGCCTCCATTCAAGACAATAACAAATCCACCCTGGTGAGGATTGGTGTAGCCCCGGATTTCTCCGCCGGGAAATGCGCTTGAATGAATGTTAATATAGATGCCGTGACCAGTAAATAACTGCCCGATCAAACTGTCGGAAATGTTGGACCAAACACCCGACGCGGTATTACTAACACCGAACGGGATCGTCTCAACAACCGTACCATTTGCCGCATGAAAATGAGCTGCGGTAAAATTCCCCTGCAGATTTTGATATGTGATGAGATATGTAAGCGTTTTGAGATCGGTCGAGAGAATTCCCCACATTGTTCCTTTTCCGCTCGAAGCTGTTCCTGCTGTTGCTCCATCAAGTGAAGCTGTTATTAAAATTTGTGCTTTACTAGCACGAGGCGAGCCGAGAAGAAAAAGGAAACAGAAAAAAAGTAGAAGATTTTTCATAAAACCTCTCCTTTTGCGTGTTGATTAATTGAAACGCAGCGGTCTTGTTGCCGTTTTTCGATCTCTGGAGAAAGATGTTCAATTAATGGTACGAACAAAAGGCGGGGGGAGAAAATTCCGCAACCTGCTCTTCTTGCTCCCACAGCAGTGCAAAGTTATTCACAACCACAGGTTGAAGTGATTCTAACTTTTTCACCTGTGAAAAAATGAATGCTATTGTTCGATCCACGACGTCCGCCCTTCGGAAAAATTCGGGCGCACAATAACAGACGGATATGGCAGCGCTGCCGCATTCACCCATGTTGAATCGTTGAAGCCGGGCATCATCCATCCGGCCGGTGCGACATCAGAAACCTTCCAAGTCGAGTCGGTCAATATTTTTTCGATAGAGCTGTCAGAAAGCGTTAACTCACAATAAATATTAACACCGGCTGAGCCGGTGGGAGAATAATTGCGCGCCTCAATGGCGAAGACATTTGTCGAATCGTTCAAAAATTTAGCGACATCAAATATCTTCACGCGCTGCGACTCAACGCCGAGTGATAACGACCGCCGTGCCGAAACTTCTCCGACAAAATTTCCATTCACATAGAGTTTGTCGTACGTGTCGCCGATAAGCTGCACCTTTGCACTTTTCACTCCGTTCGGAACCGTGAATGCCTTTCGGAAAAACGCCATCGGCACTTGTGTGGTGTCTTCTCCGGTCAATCCGTCAAAGCGGGCATGTCTTTGATACATCGGGTGCGCATTGGGATGATAAATCCATTGACTTTCAATTACCGGATCAACCCAAAATTCGCCGCGCTTCACTTCTGCAATTTTATCGCGCCAGTACGACGCCTGCCGCTCGTACCGCGCCATCAGCAATTCGAGATTCGGTACTTTGTTCGTCTTCAGCCATAATTGACGATAGTCGCTCTTCAACGACTCCAATTCTTCCACAACATCACTGCACAACGGGATGATCACCGCCGCAACAGAATCTTTCCGCCAAGAAGAAGGCGGATTTCCAATATTCGCGCTGCTATCCACAGACTTACTTAATTGTTGAACCTCTTCCTCTGTAGAAATTTTCTTGACAAACCAAAGATTTATGCGCGCAACAAAATCGAGCAGCGGCAGTTGATCGGCATTCCGAGTGACATGTTCTTTTGCACTCTCAATCAGTGAGCGGACAAACGGCATTGACGATCGAATACTTTCAACGCGTAGGACAAACGGTAAGGAGCCGTCTCGAACAGATTGCTGGCGCAGCGGCAGCATCGGGTGGCGCCAAAGCTCGTTCCACGAATATTGATTTGCCGGATCGGAAAGAATAGAATAAATTGTTTGTAGCTTTTCATAATCATTTGTAACAAAAAAATCTTTGAAGAACGCTGCATTGAACTCCGCTGCATTTGCACGAAGCGGCTGCCATGCGCATTCTGCGGTCCACGCGTAACCGTAATAATTCAGCTCGCGCAATTCTTCGCCGCCGTTGTCATTCCACGTTGATGTCAGAAGGCCGAGCGATCCGTTTTCGTATCCATCACGATTGAAATTTTGAATATTAACAAACGAATTGAGGAAATTCGGAAACGGTCCGGTGAAATTCCAGACCGCCGGCGACGCGATGAATGGAAATCCCGCATCGTGAAAAACTTTTGCACTTGGATAATCAAACGACGCGCCGTAATGCCAGTCAACGATAATCACATCCTTCGGAATTTTATCAAGAATGCCGGGATTGTTTAGTATGACATCGCCGTACATCATCGGCTTCTTGCCAAAGCTCCGGATAATTTCAAACAACTTCTTATAATGCTCAGCGTGAACTGTTGCAAGATCAGATTTTGCCACGCGTTCTTTGTTTGCACCTAAACCGACATCCCACGATTCGTCTGCTGCCATATTGAAATACGGCGAGCTGAACGCGTTCGCCAGCTCTCCGATCATCATTTTTAACATCGTGTACACGCGGGGATCGGAAACGTTCAGCGTGTGTGCGCCCGGGAATTCGGCAAGATCGGCAAATTCCGGCATGGACAAAATATTTTCCCAATGCCCAAGCGTTTCAAAAATCGGAATGAGATCGACGTAATATTTCTTCGCATACGCATCTAACTCTTTCACTTCCTGCGGCGTCAGTGCGCCGCGCGTGCGGCCGATGGAAGGATAATGTTGAAACGCGAACATGTCTTCGATGTACGGCGAGTACGTGTTCAATTTGTAGCGCGCAATAAAGCGAATAATTTTTTTGAAATTCTCCAGCGTTGAAACCTGCCCGCGGCTGATGTCATCCGAAATTCCGCGCACCTTTTCAAGCGGATAATCTTCAATCTGAATGCCGGGAATAATTGTGCTTCGTTTTTCTTTTCGAAGAAGCTGTACCAGCGTCATCACGCCGTAAAACTTTCCCTTGTTTGATTCTGCAATAATCACAACGCCGTCCTGATCTGCATCGAGAAAATATCCTTCATCTTTCATTGCTGGAGTGAGCGTTCCTTTTCTTTCCTTCAAAAATTTCTTTCCGAATTCGGGCGACGGCGAACCAATGAAAATATAATTCGATGTCAGTTTCCGCACTGAACTTTCGCCGACGACTTTCAGCGTACGCTCGCTCATAGTTGCAAGCTCGTCATTGATCTGCTGCGCGGCAAAACGCTCTTCTTTCGAATCGCTGCCGAGAACAATCTTCGTTGTCGAAGTGATTTTGAAATAACTTTTCTTAGCCGTCATTTGCTGCGGCGTCGGAATAATGTTCGGCATAACTTGTTCGGACTCCTGAGAAAAAAGAAAACTAAAACTGCTTGCAATGAAAAGTAAAAGAAGGACGGATGATTTCATATTCTAAGAACTCCTTCGGAGATGGTTTCACATTTTATGAGAGAATACGATTTGATGATACAGAAGGAAACAGGGTTCGCTTTTCGTGTCCCTTCGTGTGCTTTGTGGAAAGCTTTTCTACAACTTCTTGTGCGCCCAGAGGGAGTCGAACCCCCAACCCTCAGATCCGAAGTCTGATGCTCTATCCAGTTGAGCTATGGGCGCGGGGAGTACTTTGCAATGGTTTCTGTGACGGGACAATATACTAAAGAACACTTTTTAACGCAACGAGCGGTTGCAATTCAGAATGAAGTTCTTTACAATTAAATGGTGGCAAATGGAGATTCTTGCTCAAACACAATGACACAGATAATTCATTAGAATGAACTCTAAAGCGAAACGAAGTTACTTGCTGAGACCACCAATGCAGTGGAAAAAATTAATCCAGTCTAATTGCCAACATGAGTATGTAGACTTCAAATGAACGCCTTCCACATTGACACCATTGCGCTTTTCCTTGCCTATAAATCACACAACGATCCGGGGGATAATATCGTTTTTATTTTGTTTATGATAGCAGTTGTGGTGTTTTTACTTTGGGGCTTGTGGTACAACTTGTTTGTCAAACCTGAAGAGGAGGAAAAAAAACGGCAACTAAATATCAAGGAGGCAGAGAGAAGAGCACTTGTCGATAATCAGCGCAAACAAATCGGTGAAGCTACGCTTCCCTTACTTTCGGATGTTGTTTCTCGACTTGAGAAAATTAATCGAGATATTGGACGTGCACTCAGTGGGCAGTATTTCGTCCCATTTTGCAGTAAGTGTGAAGGTCATATTTTTATTCTTGAGACTTTTGATCAAAACCATCACCAAACGATTAAGATATACTGCCAGAGATGCAACCGCAAAAGTTGGGCGAAACTAAAAAATAAGAACCCGGAAGACACCCTCACTAATCATTCTCGTTTGGTCGAGATGTTTAAAAGAAAGACCATTGAGGAATCCAAAGCAAAGGAATTACTTCAATCAGCTTCGGTGGAAGGAAATGCAATCCAACCGATAAGGAACACTTACTACAGAGCATTCCAACACATACTAATCGAAGGTGAGGAGCGTAAACCGAAAAGGAATTCTACAGACAAAGTGTTACGAACTTTAATTCCACAAGATGTTCGTGACGCTGTATGGCGGCGAGACGGAGGGAAATGCGTGCAATGCGGTTCAAACAAACGTTTAGAATTTGATCATATTATTCCCATCGCAAAAGGCGGCTCAAACACTTACAGAAACATTCAATTGCTATGTGAGGAGTGCAACAGAACGAAGAGCGATAAAATAGGATAAATAATTTCCCACAGTTTCTCGCAAACAGCAATGCGAATGCTGGTATTTTATTTAAAGCATGGTTAGCTCTCGCTTAATGGTTAAAGAATGAACCTATTCGACTCTAAATCAATTTCTGGTGACTCTACATTCAATCGGTTACGTGATAATCCTGAACTAGACAGGCAACGCTCCTTCATCAATCAACTTTTTGAACAATTCGACGAATATTCTGACAATAATTTTGTTTCTGAATTTCCACATCATTGTATTTCACGCTTTTGGGAAATGTATCTTGGCTGCGCGCTACTTAATTCAGGTTTCAAACTTGTACCACGCAGTATCCTAAAAGAGGGCGGGCCAGATATTTGTATTAAACAGAAAGATTCTTACGTATGGATAGAAGCTGTAGCACCAAATAACGGCACAGATCCAGACTTGGTTTCTTTTATGAATCGTTTAAATACAAAAGTCGCTACGCAAGTTCCAGAAGAACAAATTGTCTTACGATTCTGCTCAGCAATCAAAGACAAACATTGCCAACATCTTCAGCACATCCGTGATGGATTGGTATCACCTAACGAACCATTTATTATCGCAGTCAACGGAGCTGGTGTTTCACATTCGAATACCCAACCCGGCGATATCCCTTACCCAATTCAAGCGGTATTCCCGTCAGGCAACTATACAATAGTATTCGACCCTAAAACTCGACAAAAATTAGATGAAGGATTCATATATAGACCAAAACTTGTTAAACAAAAAGGCTCTGACGTTTCTACAGATATTTTCCGTAACTGCAATTATGCCTTTATCAGCGCATTGCTCTTTTCTAATATACATCCATTCAATTGCAAAGAAATAAATTTCGCTGATTTTTCTTTGCTTCATCATCATTCACCATTAAATCAATTAGCAAAAGGTTGGTTGCACTCTGGCTGGGAATGGTGGATTGAAGAAGAACCGAATTTGCGTTTATGCCGTATCAATGTTGCTACCAGTTAACCATATTTTATCCCATTTCCAACGTCCTCCCTCCAAAGGAGTCCCTTTGGGATTGAGAATGTTACAGCGCGAGATAGAGCGCAAACAAGCCTATAGCAAAACATTACATGAACACTAAATGGAATTTTTCTTTCGGCAAAATGATAATCCTTTACGCTTGCGGAATTCTGCTTGGCGGGGAAATCGCTTTGCTCGTTACCGGCAATGTTTCATCAACCGCCGCGCCGTGGGAAATTACTTCAATGTTGCTTGTTTCATTGACAGTGGTAATGGGTTGTCGAATTAAAAGATGACATCTCTTAAAGAGATGTCATCTTGACAGTCTTTCTCTCACTTCCCCTTCGCGCTGATAATCTCGCTCAGCACATGTGATGTTTGGTTCCTTCGGAACAACTCAAGCGACAATTGAGTAGGTGATTTTGTTCTTCTCATTTTGCTGTCTCTTCCATTCCTCGATAACTTCCAACGGTGTTTTGTAGCC
>JAJYOI010000135.1 GCA_021796275.1 Bacteroidota bacterium | reverse complement strand
GCTCTCGCAGCAGCGTGAACACGGAAGGAAGCATACAAGTGTTTCACGCCCACGAAGTCGCTCACCAGTGGTGGGCGGTGGGGGTTGATTTCAAAACCTATCACGATCAATGGCTAAGTGAAGCATTTGCCCAATATTCCGGTTTGTGGTATATGCAGGAAGCATTGCATGACAATGAAAAATTTTTCCACCTGCTTGATTTGTTCAAAAGAGATATTTTTGAAAACAGAAAATATCTTTTCAGTACCGGTCAGCAGGCGGGGCCCGTTTGGCTCGGTGCAAGAAATGAAACAACCAGCACGGAAGGGGACTACAGTACGATTGTGTATGAGAAAGGCGCATGGATTCTTCACATGCTTCGCAATCTTGCGCTCAACCTGAACACGATGAATGAAGATATCTTCTCGTCAACGATGAAAGATTTCTATGCAAGCTACGTGGGGAAAGAAGCATCCACAGAAGATTTTCGTCGCATGGTGGAAAAACATTACGGCATTACTATGGGGTGGTTTTTCAAAGAGTGGGTGTATAACAGCGAAGTTCCGAAATATACAATTCTGTATAAGTTAGAAGAATTGCCTGACGGGAAATACAAAGTTCATTGCACAGTAAAGCAATCCGGTGTTGCCGACGATTTTCAGATGAGCGTTCCGTTTCTCATCGATTTCGGTGAGAAGAGGATTGCAAGAGTGCGTGAGATGATCAAAGGTCCCGTCACGGAATTTGATTTTCCGGTTCTGCCGCTGAAACCGGAAAAAATAAAATTCAACGATCTTGAATCGGTGCTGTGCGAAATTGAAGGTGAAGACTGGGAGTGAGTGCCTGCGAAGGCAATCTTCAGGAATGAAGTGATCTCTTTGACATCGGGAGCAAAAAAAGCCGGATCAATGATCCAGCTTTCTTCAACGTTCAAGCGTTTAATTTCAAACGGGGGAAAAGCGCTTTATTTATGTGACAACGTAATCATGTTCAGGTTCGTCGTAACTCCAGTGGTCACTGAGATAGTTTCTAATCATCTAATCCCTTTCCATTGAGAATTTGCTGCATATATTTTTCAACCCTTGCCTCGCGGGTTTTGGATTGTTTGGGTTGAGAAAAATAAAAAAGGTATGCTCTTTGCCGTCCGGGCGTCAATGCTTTAAAAGCAGTTTTCAAGGCAGGGCTTTTATCTAATTTATTTTGAAATTCTTCAGGGATTTTGAAATCTGATGTCTTTTTCTTCTCTACCTTCAAACCGGCTTTTTCTACTTCAATGGCTTCATAAATGTAAGCTTTCAGGATTTTTTCCAGCGCAACTATTTCCCGGACATTGGTGAACCGGATTTGGCGCCCTGCCTGAACATTTTCAGTTTGCTGGATTAAAATGTGTTTGGCATCCTTTAACAAAACACCTTTGAAAAACAGAAGCGCACAGTATTCTTTAAATCCATGAATTAAAACTATGTTGCTTTTCTGCTTGCTCGCCTCGTCTCCGTCTCGGCGGAGCGGGCCCGCTGAGCCGGGAAGCGTGTAACATGGACAGCCCCACTTCAATTCTTCCATAAGCCCGCAGTCAAGAACGATCGCCCTCAATTTTTCATATTCTTTCTGCCACTTTGTAGCTTTATCAAAAAACCAATCAGCTTTAGGATTCATTGTATTCATTTTCATTTCCTTCTTTGTTGCTCTTGATTCTGTATGGTTAGGCTTTCTTATCACCCTTAAAAATCCAGTGAACGCCATATTTGTCATAAAACTGTCCATAGGTTCCGAATGGCATGTCGTGCAGCTCCTGGAACCTGTCCTTCTCAGCTCCTTGCGAGAGCTTGTTGAAAACTGTTTTCAGTTCATCATAGGAACCGCCAATGACAAAGAGAGCATAGGCATTCCCTTGAATTGGCTCGTACTCCGGAGATGCCATCCAGTCTGTAGCAGAAAACTCTATCGCTTTGCTTTTCAGGTTAGCGTTAATAATTCTGTCGTGCTTTTCCCTCGGGAACTGGGCTTTCATCGGAGTATCACCGAGTTTCGTCAGTATCAACTCTCCGCCAAGGCATTGGTGGTAAAATGTCATCGCCTCTGCACAACGGCCGTCAAATAACAGAAATGGAATACAGCGCAGCATAGTTTTTCACCTCCTCATTTTATCATAGTACGTTGTCTGTTCTCAAATTCAAACCCTTAGCGAGCCGCGGAAACCTCTGCCAGCATAATAAGATTCGGCACCATTGTGATACACGAAGACAGTGTCGTAGCGGCGATCGCAAAAGAGGGCACCGCCGAGTGTTCTGATTTCAGAAGGTGTTTTTACCCAGCTCGATGTTTTCGTATCGAACGTTCCAAGTTTCTGCAGCTCCCGGTATTGTTCTTCCGTTAAAATCTCAATGCCCATGGCAGCTGCCATATCCATAGCGTTATTTTTCGGTTTATGTTCTTTCCTTGAATCCAGTGCTTCGCGGTCGTAGCAAGCATTTCTTCTGCCTTCAGGACTTTCAGTTGAACAATCATAAAAAATGTATTCGCCCGTCTTTTTATCATAACCAACAACATCCGGTTCGCCGCCGGTTCTTTCCATTTCGTTGAGCGGCCGCAGCTTTTCAGTATTGGCTTTCAGCCTTGCTTGTACGTCAGCCCAATCAAGCCCTTTATGACGCTGCATGTTCTTCTCGAAACGTATCTTCAATGTGCTGAGCAGCTCTTGCAGCTGCCCGCGTGATAATTTCATTTTACTGCTCATGATATTTTCCTATTGATGAATGGAAATGATTTTTCTGTCCGCTGGCCTGAAGTACCACGATAGTGCACTCAGAACCAGCAACAGCGATGCAGGTAGTATTGAAGTTACAGGATCGCCCGATGCGGCATGCGAAAATATCGCTCCGGTCATGACAAAGAAAAAGCCTGCATAAGCCCATTCCTTAACTAAAGGATATTTAGGAATCAGCACTGCCAACACTCCTAACATTTTCCAGATACCCAGCAATGTTAGTATATACACCGGATATCCCAGGTGAGTAATCATATCTGCACCGCCCTGACCTGCTTTCGCTTTCAACAACTGCCCGGCGCCTGTCGATATCATCCCTAATGCAAGCCAGCCGGTAGCGATCCAATAGATAATTCTATTTCTCTTTGTCATATTGTTTCTCCTTTCACTGGGTTTTATTTTAATTTCCTAACAATCTCTTGCAATCGGTTATGCGCCATATTTATGCCTTGAGCAAAGGGTAACTGCAGCACCTGGTCTCTTTGTGCAACCGATTCAAAAAGTACGTGCATCGTAAGTTTGCTGGTGTCGTCGGTGAGTCGCTCAAATTCATAAAACTCAAGCTGGACTCCAAAAGGCGTATTCTCCATTTCAAATGTCCGTGTAATTTTCCGGTTCGGACTGAACTCATGGATCACCCCGTTGAACCCGTGTTTGTTTCCTTGAGCATCGGTTGTTTCAAATTGGTAACTGCCGTGCTTTTTACTTTCGAGTTTCAGCACTTTCGTTCCCATCCATTGCTCAACAATCTCTGGCTCTGTATGCGCTTTAAAAAGTAATTCCACGGGCAAATCAAATTCCCTTGTAATCAATAATTCCTGTTTGCCGTCTTCGGCATTGATTTTTGTTTTTTGTTCCATGGCATTTACTTTTTGTTTTTTTTCATTACTGCTTCTAATTTGTTGAATCGGTCTTCCCACATTGTGCGGAATGGTTCAATAAAGTCGGAAACCTCTTTCATTTTTTTTGCATTAATATGATAGTACATCTCCCTGCCGGTTTGCTCTTGTTCAAGCAATTCGCACTCGGTGAGTATTTGCAGATGTTTTGAAACCGTCGGCCGTGCTGTGTCAAAGTTTGAAGCGATGGCGCCGGCAGTCATGGATTGCGAAGCAACCAGGAGAAGGATAGCCCTTCTTGTCGGGTCTGCTAAGGCTTGAAATACATCTCGTCGTAAATTCATTGTGTAGTTATTTGGCTACACAATGATAATACATAAAATAGCATTTGTCAATGGTCTTCAAAATTTTTTTTGACTGGAAGATTTTATGTGTGGTTGGCTGTGTGTTGTGTCTGCACAGCGAAGTGCGTCCCGCCCCGTGCTCTTTACGGGAATGTCGTCACAATGTAATGTGGGAAGAAGTCGTTGTCTGCGTCCGTTTTAAATGTCGCATAGCGTTGAGTCATTGGGCGAAGACAATGAATTGAGAACGAAATATAAAAATGACGAGCGTCTTCTTGCCGTTTGTTATGCGTTCGTGCCCCGCCGAAGAAATCCAGTGACTCGACAAAAAGTTGCACACCGCATAGGACGCAACACTGATCTGGCATGCCATTCTTGCTCACGTATGCTTTCTGTAGTGGAGTGCAACGACTCCGGAGTGAAAAGTTTTCGAGCCAACAAGCTTCAGTTGCAGATTATCTTTCATACCTTCCAGTTCAAACAAGCGAGGTCCTTTTCCTGCAACAATCGGGTGAATAACAAAGTGGTACTCATCAATAAGACCAAGCAATGTAAGTTGTGAAGCCATGCTAATGCTGCCTATTAAGATACTTTTACCAGGTTGTTGTTTCAATTTCACGATCTCTTCTTGAAGGTTTGAGCGCAGGAGCGTTGTGTTGTTCCACTCCACACTTTTTAACGTCGTCGAAAAAACTATTTTGGGTATTGAATCGAATGTGCGCGCAAATTCGTTGATTACTTTTGTTTCCGATTGACTCACCGCGACGTCATGCCAGTACGGGTACATCAAATGATACGTGTTGCGTCCGAGAATTTCGATGTCTGCATTTTGCAAGAGCCCGGTGAAGTACTCGTGCAATTCATCATCGGCAATCCCGTTGGTATGATCGCATCCCCCATCGAGCGTCATATTAATTCCAAACACTACTTTTCTCATTTTATTTCTCCTTAAGCTCCAACAGTACCTGTCTTAACTTTCCCGGCTCGCTTATAATAGGCAAAGATCACACCGTTTGATGTAATCAAACTGTCTGTCATTGTAAACGCTGCGGGAATGGTACCCTCGCCAAACAAACGCCTGCCCGTACCGAGTGTAATTGGAAAGA
>JAJYOI010000062.1 GCA_021796275.1 Bacteroidota bacterium | reverse complement strand
TGACAACGGCAACCGAATAAAATTCTCCGATAGAATTGTCGCCGAGCAAAATCACGCTCGGATATTTCCATGTGATCGCGGAACCGGTCTCAACCTGCGTCCACGAGATTTTGGAATTTTTTCCTGCGCACTTGCCGCGCTTCGTCACGAAATTATAAATGCCGCCCTTGCCCTGTTTGTCACCGGCATACCAGTTCTGCACTGTCGAATATTTGATCTGTGCATCGTCGAGTGCAACAAGTTCCACAACCGCCGCATGAAGCTGATTCGTATCGCGAATCGGAGCGGTACATCCTTCAAGATAGCTGACATACGCGCCTTCTTCAGCAACGATCAACGTGCGCTCGAATTGTCCTGTCTCCGCAGCATTGATTCGGAAATATGTCGAAAGCTCCATCGGACAGCGGACACCCTTCGGAATAAAACAAAATGAACCATCGGTAAACACGGCGGAATTCAGCGCCGCAAAAAAATTGTCCGTCGGCGGAACAACAGAGCCGAGATATTTTTGCACAAGATCAGGATGTTTCTGAATCGCTTCCGACATCGAGCAGAAAATAATTCCCTGCTTCGCAAGCGTCTCCTGAAACGTTGTCGCAACAGAAACGCTGTCGAACACGGCATCAACAGCAACACCGCTCAAGCGTTTTTGCTCGTTCAACGAGATGCCGAGCTTTTCGTACGTCTCGAGAACTTCCTTATCAACTTCTTCAAGACTGTTTGCCTTCAGCTTTTTCTTCGGAGCGGAATAATAGCTGATTCTCTGATAATCAATTTTCGGATATGTGAAATTCGGCCAATGCGGTTCTTCCATTGTCAGCCAATGACGGTACGCCTTCAGCCGCCAGTTCAACATAAACTCCGGCTCACCCTTCTTTTGCGAAATAAAACGGATGATATCTTCATTCAATCCCGCCGGTACGGTATCCGTGGCAACATCGGTCACAAATCCGTACTTATATTCTTTATTTACGAGAACTTCCATTGAATCCATAATTGCAGATCCCTTTCAACCACAAAGTCACTAAGACACAAAGAAATAAAAATATTCGTGCCTTCGTGTCTTAGTGGTAAATTCTTTACACGCCAAAAGAATTTCCGCAACCGCACGTCTTGGCCGCTTGTGGATTATTGAATACGAATCCCCGCCCGTTCAATCCGTCTGTGAAATCGAGCACAGTACCCGAAAGATAAAACAGGCTTTTCGGATCAACAAACACTTTGATGCCTTGCAGCTCGAACACCTGATCTTTTTCTTTTGGATTTTCATCGAACGCAAGCACGTAGGTCAATCCGGAGCAGCCGCCGCCTTTCACGCCGAGACGCAGCCCGTGACTTTCGGGAATATTATTCGACGCTTTGATATTCTTGATTTCACTTGCTGCCTTTTCCGTCAATACAATTTCATTGACAGGCTGTGCTTCGGGCTGCGGGCCTTGTGCGGTGAGAACTTCCGACATTTTCTTCTCCTTCAATAAATTTTAAAATATTATTCTTCTCTCTCGTGTTTATGACGCTTTCTTCGCCGTGAATTCCGGGTAATGCAAAACCCATCCTTGCGAATTCACCTTGCGCAGAATATTTTGTTTTTCGAAACTTTGCGCAACTTCACGCGCAATGCCTTCCGCCTCAGTATATGCCACGTGAATTTTCTTGTTGTTGAGATACTCCATTACGCCGTAATGAATATCACGAAAGAAAATATTCGACATATGGTACAGCGGAAACTTCGACTTCAGAAAATGAATGAACTCAACTTGGTTATTGAATATTGTCGCTGACTTTTTCATCGTGAGCTTTCGTTTTATTCTATTTCAACTGCCCGTTCGCGTTCGGCAATCAAGCGTGCCGGAGATTTTCTCCGGATTTCTTCTACCGCTTTCGTTACTTTTTCTGCAACATACCGCACTTCTTCTTCTGTCGTAAATCTTCCCAGTCCGAAGCGGACGGAACACCGCGCGTGTTCGTCATCCAAACCGATCGCCTTCAACACATGCGAAACTTTTCCCGCTTCAAGATCTGCCGACGTACACGCCGAGCCGGAAGAAATCGCAACATCATTTCGAAGCGCCATCATCAAATCATCGGCAGGAACATTGGAAAAAGTCACGTTCAGATTGTTGTGCAAACGCAGTACCGGATGACCGTTGACACGCGCTTCTTCAATGTTCATGAAGCGGTGTTCCAGCATATTGCGAAGCCGGGAAATCCGCGCCGATTCATTCTCTAAATTTTCTGCCGCAAGCTGCATCGCTTTTCCGAATCCAACAATTGCAGGAACATTCAGCGTACCGGAGCGCATTCCGCGTTCGTGCCCGCCGCCGTTAATCTGAGGCGAAAGTTTGACGTAAGGATTTTTCGAGCGAACATAGAGCGCGCCAATTCCTTTTGGACCGTAAATTTTATGCGCGGAAAACGACATCAGATGAATATTCATCGCCTGAACATCAACGGGAATTTTTCCAACTGCCTGCGTTGCATCGGTGTGAAAAATAATTCCTTGCTCCGCACACAGTTTTCCGATTTCGGCAATCGGTGCAAGCGTTCCGATTTCATTGTTTGCCATCATAACAGAAACGAGAATCGTTCCCGCCGTGATCGCTCGGCGAATGTCATCCACATTCACCAGACCGCTGCCGTCAACAGGAAGGTAGGTAACTTCAAATCCACGTTTTTCCAAATTCCGGCACACATCAAGAACGGAACGATGTTCGGTCTGCACGGTGATGATATGATTTCCACCCGAACGGAATTTTTCGGCAGCTCCTTTCAGTGCGAGATTGTTCGATTCCGTTGCGCCGCTCGTGAAAATGATCTCGTTGGCATCGGCGTTGATCGTTCGCGCAATAGTTTGCCGCGCGTGTTCAACTGCCGCCTCCGCAGTCCAGCCGAATGAATGCTGTTTGCTCGCCGCATTGCCGAAATGTGTTGTGAAGTACGGCACCATTGCATCCACAACCCGCTGGTCAACGGGAGTGGTTGCGTGATAATCCATGTAGATCGGTAATTTCATTTTTCTTTTCTTTATCCACGAATGGCACGAAGTTACACAAAGAATTTTTTCGTGCTACTTCGTGTCCTTCGTGGACAATTTTTTTTCAAACAATTTCCGACACTTTCATCGTTTTGAATACCTGCTCGATATTCAACTGAATTTTGCCAAGCGGATTTTTGATTGTGCAATTATCATAAATCGAACAGCTCTGCGGACTCTCAGCAATACATTGCGTCAGCGCCGGAAGCCTTCCTTCAATCGCATCAATCACAGTTGAAATCGAAATCTCCGAAGCGCCGCGGGCAAGCGTATAGCCGCCATTCACCCCTTGATACGAAACAATCAGTCCGCTTTTTGCAAGCCGCTGAAGCACCTTTGCCAGCAGCTCGTACGGAATTTTATAGCGGTCGGCAATTTCTTTCGCGGTCGTAACCGCGCCTTGCGATGCCGCAATATGGCGGATCGCAATAAGTCCGTATTCGACCTTTTTCGACAACTTCAGCATAAACGTTTATACCCGACCCTTTGGGTCTGATTTCTGTCCAAAAAAATAGCTTTCAAAAGTTTAACACCCGGCAACGAATATTCGTTTCATTCCGGCTTTGAAAGCGACTATAAAATAAGAGAATCGGGGAAGAATGTCAATACAAGAACGACGGAATTATTCCCATTTCGAACCCGATTGCTGGGCATCGGTTACCCGATCTGCTGGGGTGACGCAGGCAAATTGTCGCATTTGCGGCCCCGTCGTTCGCATTGCCAACCCCATCGCCCACCTTCCCGACCCCGTCACATGGGGTTCTGAACCCCAATATTCACCTCCACAACCCGACGGATGGGGTTGGGAACCCCAATGTTCGCATCAACTACCCCATTAGATGGGGTTGTAAACCCCAACGTTCGCTACGCCGACCCCATGATTCACGTCCGGCAGCCCAGATTTGGCTTGTTTTGGTGAGTTTTCTTGAAGCGTAATTAAAACCTTCCCCTTTAGCCCTCCAAAAAAGGCGGGGTTATTCCCTAAAAGGAATAACTTCCATGTTGAGACTACACCGCCTTTTGTTTGCCATTCAAGGGCGCAGTGTTCGCAGCATTGTGCCCTGTTTTATTTTTTTATCTATATCCTCTTATAACTATTGGCACTCCGTTTAGCGATGTTAAACTCACGCCGCCAATCAATATAAAATCTTTCGTTGGGTAGGCACTATAGAACCATGCAAATCCGTCATTGATTGCTTTCAGTTCAGGATACAAATACCAGCTTACGCCGTTAAAATGTGCCACTTCACTTGCCTGTCCTGTATCAAACATATCACGTTGCGAAGTTGAACGTATACGATACGATGGATACGTTTGTCCTGTTATAATTTGTGGCCCTATATAATTGTTGTTAGTCGTTGCCAACTTGTGGAGTCCTCCGCCGTCCAGGTAAAGATAATTTACGTTATCAGTCCAAACCGTATTAAAATAGAATAATTTCGAGGGCGTTGCATTTGAATTATCATAAATCGTCGTCCATTGCTTCCCATCGTATTGCAACACGACAGAATGTCCGTCGCTTGCAGTTGTTCCCGTTGCCCAGACGTGGGAGTCATCTATGCCCCAAATGTCTTGCAAATCAACGCTGGTGTGGCTCTCCATCTTGGTCCATGTCCCGTTAGTGTAGTGAACCACTATTCCTGAGTTGCCAACCGCATAGACCGAATTAGAGCTTTCTCCCCATATTTTTGAAATGGTAAATGAAACAGGCATGCACATAGTTGAAGTCTGTGTATTTCCATCCCATCGAACAACTTGGTCTCCATACACTGCAAACCAAATGTCACTATTGCTAAAAGCAAAAATAGAACTTATTGGGTACGCTGTTCTATGTTGTTGTCCACACACCGTGTAAAACATTATTTGCTTTACCTCCCACTTGTTCCCATCCCAATGTGCGGCATTGTAAGGATTGGCCATGTCAGGTTTGCCGGTGCTATCGGCAAGATAGATTTCACCCACGGCCCAAGCATTGTCGCGCGAAAAAATCCAGCAATCCCGTATTAGCCCCTGAGCGCCGAGCGTATCGGGCACTTGCCATTGCACGGCATGAGAGGTTGTATCCTGCGTTGTTGCCTGCGCGGTTGCAATAAAGCCTAGGTAAGAAAGTGTGTACGTGTATGTTTTATTGGGGAGCAATCCTTCGTCAACAACAAGAGTATCAGAGGTCGGAAGCCGGAGATTAGAAAAAATAGTGGAGTCGCCTCGCTTGAGTGTAACTGTGCGGTTGGTTTCGCTTTGATCAAGTGAAAGGTTGAGAAATACTTGTGTGCTAGTAACGTTTTCGACTGTCAACCCTAAGGGGTTGGGCGGCGGGTTTACTCCGCTGTCGGGGCAACCGGAGAAAAGAAGAAGGAAAAGAAACAATGCAGTCAGAAGGTGTTTGGTCATACAATGAACTTTTGAGTCAAATCAGAAAAAAGCAAAAAATCGTACCGGCTTACACCGGTATTGTCGAATGTGTTCCTCTTTGCACCGCAATATTTCCCCTTGTTGCATCGGTTAACTGCTTCACCATTGCATCGGCTGAGCTTTCGCGAACGGCAAATGTCAGCGAGACATCTTCGTTATAAACCGTATCAACAATCTTTGCATGAAAAGAGGAAAGGCAATTCATTACACCGCTTGTTTCTGCATACGGGAAGGTGATTTTGATTTGTTGAGCGAGAAGCTTTGTCTGCATTTCTGCTGCGTCGAGCGCCGCGTGCGCCGCTTCGTAATAGGCTCTTCCGAGTCCGCCAACGCCCAATTTTGTTCCGCCGAAATAGCGGGTGACAACGATAAGCAGGTCGGAAACGTTTTTTGCCTGAATTGCGGAAAATATTTTTGCTCCCGCTGTACCTGCCGGCTCGCCGTCATCGGAGTAACGAAACTGAGCACGGTCAATTCCCAGCGCGTACGCAAAGCAGTGGTGCGTTGCGTCAAAATATTTTTTTCTGATTGATTGCAATTCCCGTTCGGCATCTTCTTGCTGCTCAATGGGAATTGCGGCGGCGATGAACTTGGAACCTTCAACTTTCAGCGTTGCGGTTGCTGATTTCTTAATAGAACAATATTCATCATTCATAAAAAATTTCAGCAGAAAATATTGCAGAGTTTTGTTGAACCAATGTAAAGTTTTTGTTGTTGGACTGCAAGCAAACGGGCGGGTATTTTGGAATTCCAAATTTTTTATCGTACGTTCAAAAGGGCAAAAAAAGGAATTATCAGCAAATGAAAATCGGAATTACGTGTTACCCGACATACGGCGGAAGCGGAGTTGTTGCAACCGAACTCGGCAAAGCATTAGCGAAGCGCGGCCATCAGGTTCACTTCATCAGCTATGCGCTGCCAATGCGCCTTACCGGCGGATTCGACACAAACATTTTTTATCATGAAGTAGAAATGTCGTCATATCCGCTTTTCGAATTTCCTCTCTACACGCCGGCGCTCGCCAGCAAAATGCTCGAGGTTGCAAAATTCGAAAAACTTGATCTTATCCATGTTCACTATGCAATCCCACATGCGATCAGCGCGTTTCTTGCGAAACAAATGCTGAACGGCAGCGGCGGCTTACGCACCGTCACAACACTGCATGGAACGGATATTACGCTCGTCGGACTTGAGCCGAGCTTTCTACCCGTGATGAAATTCAGCATTGAGCAAAGCGATGCTGTAACGGCGGTGTCGCGTTTCCTCAAAGAAAAAACGGCGACGAACTACGGCATCGACAAAGAGATTGAGGTCATTCCAAATTTTGTTGACACGGAAATCTTCAAACGTTTACCCGACCATTTATTTCAAAAAAGAATTGCACCGAACGGCGAGAAGGTGATCGTTCACATTTCGAACTTCCGCACTGTCAAGCGTGTAACAGATGTCATCCGTGTTTTCAAAAATATTCTCGAGAAAATGGATGCGAGACTGATTCTCGTCGGCGACGGGCCAGACCGCTCAAACTGCGAATTACTGTGCCGTGAACTCGACATTTTTCAGCACGTGAAATTCCTCGGCAAGCAGGCGGATTTAGTAGAAATTCTTTCAGTGGCGGACCTTTTCCTCATGCCAAGCCAATCGGAAAGTTTCGGACTTTCGGCGCTGGAAGCAATGGCGTGCGAAGTGCCGGTCGTCTCTTCAAGTGTCGGAGGATTGCCGGAGTTAATTGTGCACGGCGAAACAGGATTCATCGCGGAGATCGGCGATATCGAACGAATGTCGAAATATGCAATTGATCTGCTGACGAACGATGCAAAGCACGCTATGTTTGCAAAGGCAGGACGTGAACGTGCGGTAAAAAACTTTCACACCGATATTATTGTGGATCAATACGAGAGGATGTACGAACAATTGGTTCAGTCAAAAGCTCCTGCCGCCTTGGTGCAGAAGTAGAACTTATTTCCATACCGCCCACAGAATTCTTACCACGAACGGCATGCCGTAGAAAAATGCCTGCGAAAGCATCGGCGTAAATAAGCTGCGGGTTTTGTGGTACACCATCCCGGTGTAGAATCCGAGCAGCACTGCAAAAACATATTCAATTCCGGAACTTCCGTACATCGGCGCGTTACTCCTGCCAACTGTAAATAAAGCAGTCGACGCAATCACCGAAAATGGAATCTCAATTTTGTCTATAGTAATGACGTTCTTCCAGTACTTCGCAAGCAACGTTTGGCAGAATCCGTGAAAAAATATTTCATCGGCGACTGCTGTGGCAAGCCATTCGAACACTACCCAGCCAATCATGGTGAAAACGTTAGCACCGGCCAGATATGATGGCATCTTTTCCCCTTGAGCAAGCGGTACAACAATCACAACGCCAACCACAATGAGTGCCGCAAGATAAAACCGCCACAACACATACATTGACTGGCGAATATTCAACGCATTAATGCCGTAGCTCCACAAATTGCCGCGCGAAAAAACGGCGATGACAGTCATTCCTACCGCAAATTCCCATACATGATGTTCAAATAGATGAACGAGAACCGGCGATAGATGGAGACGAAACGGAATCAGCCTATACGAAAAATGGAACGACGCAAGCCACGCCACAAAAGCGTACGCGGCAAAAATGAGCGAGAATAATGCCATTCGTTTCGCAAGAACTATAGCGGAAGCAGGTGTGTCGCTGTTTTGCATCTCGGACATGAATTGGGTACTTTTGCCTAATCTATGAAAGATTTACATACACGATTGCTCGAAGAGTTAGTCCACACACTTGCAGAACGCGGATATGAAATTCTTGGAACGAAATCTCTCGAAGGATTTGCGCCGGCACCCTTTTTAGCAAACGACGGATTCGGCGACCAGGAAAAAAAACAGCCGGATGTATTTGCATTGAACTCGGTGGATGAACGGTTTATCATCGGCTTAGTGAAAACTGGAATTCACGATCTTGAAACTCAAGCAGCACTGACGGAATACGACGTGTTTTTCGACCACGTCAACCCGGCAAATGGAAAAAGATCGCAAATTTATTTTATGATGCCTTCTCCGCTTATTGCCAGCTTCAATGGTGTGATCACACATTACATTCACCGCGATTATTGGAGCAACATGGTCGTCGTTTCTTCTCAACCGGAGACGGAACAATCTTTGTGAAAGCGTTGAAGTACACAGTAGCCGCAACCTGAAGGTTGCGGCTACAACACACGAAGGCGTGCATACTTCAGCATTAAATTCTTCGTACCGACGCTGTCAAACAGCACTACGGCTTTCGCCGATTCTCCTTTTCCCGCCAACTGCACAACTTTTCCCTTGCCGAATGATTCATGTTCTACTTGAACACCAACATGCAATTGTACGGCTTCCTGTGATTCATCTTCGTACTTGGGCGTTTCATCGTGCGCAAAATCAGCGGATAACGCATGGCGGCGCGACGCGTTTTCAAAAACGTTCGCACGCCGGGTGTACGACGACATATTCATGCGCGTTCGTTCAAACGTCAGCAATGATTCGTCAACCTCAGCAAGAAAGCGGGAAGCAACAGGATATGTCAACTCGCCGAAGCGGTACCTCATACGCGCATGCGTTAAAAACAACTTGACCATTGCGCGTGTAATTCCAACATACAACAGCCGTCGTTCCTCTTCCATTTCTGCCATATCCGGTGCTGCTTGATACAACGGGAACAATCCTTCTTCAAGCCCCGCAATGAACACAACGGGAAACTCTAATCCTTTGGCCGCGTGGAGCGTCATCATCGTCACCGCATTTTGCTGAGTTGTTTCTTCATCAACCGGTGAAATGAGAGCGACTTCTTCAAGAAAACTTTCCAGCGACGCTTCAGGATTATTTGCTGTGTGCTCTGTTATCGCGGAGAGCAGTTCCTGAATATTTTCCCAGCGCGATAAAGCTTCCGGCGTCGCTTCTTCCTTATAGCGTTTTAAGATGCCGAGTTCATCAACCAATGCGCGCGCCAATTCGCTGACGGACATTTTTGCACGCAGCTCTCTGTACTTTTCAATGAATGACACAAACTGAAACAGGGCGTTCTTCGCGCGTTCACTGATTTCCGAAATGCTTTGTGCACGCCGCAGCGCCTCAAACAGCGGAACGGAACCCGATGGAAAACTTTCAGCAAACTGCCCTACACGCTCAATCGTTGTCTCGCCGATACCTCTCGTTGGGTAATTGATAATGCGCAGCAGACTCTCTTCGTCCTTCGGATTTACAACGACACGAAGATACGCAAGCACATCTTTGATTTCTTTCCGCTTGTAAAATTCAACACCGCCGACGATGACATATGAAATCCCGCTTCGGCGCAACGCGTCTTCAAGCGAACGCGATTGTGCATTCGTGCGATACAGAATACAAAAATCTTTCAAATCGAGTTTTCGCCTGGCGCATTCTTCCTGCACATGCGATGCGATACGAACGCCTTCATCTTTGTCATCCTCCGCTTCAATAACGACAATAGAGTCGCCCGCTGCGTTGTCGGTCCACAGAGTTTTACGAATCTGATTCCGGTTGTTTTTGATGACGGAATCGGCGGCAGCGAGAATCGTTTTCGTTGAGCGGTAATTTTGCTCAAGGCGGAACACTTTACAATCCGGATAATCGCGTTCGAAATCAAGAATATTCCGGATATCTGCACCGCGAAAGGCGTAAATGCTCTGCGCATCGTCGCCGACAACGCAGATATTCCGAAACTTCTGTGCGAGCATTTTAATCAGCACGTACTGTGCACGGTTGGTGTCCTGATATTCGTCCACCAGCACATAGCGGAAACGATGCTGATATTTTTCAAGAACATGCTCGCTGCGCTGAAACAATTCAATCGGTTTCAGCAGCAAATCATCAAAATCCATGGCGTTGTTATTGAACAGCCTTTTTTGATACTCGCCAAAAACCTGCGCTGTTTTCAATTCAAATGGATCCTTCGCTGTCGCATCGTACTGCTCGGGCGATACCAACTGATTCTTTGCTCCGCTGATGCGCGATTGGATGGCGCGCGGATTGAATTGCTGCATAGAAATATTGTGCGACGCCATGACGGCTTTAATGACATTCAGTTGATCTTCCGTGTCATAAATTGAGAAGCTGCGGTCATAGCCGATCGCTTCACATTCGCGGCGAAGAACTCGTGCAAAGATCGAGTGAAAAGTACCTGCCCAAATATTCGTCGCCTGAACGCCGACAAGTTTTTCAATGCGGCCTTTCATCTCCTTGGCAGCTTTATTGGTAAACGTCAGGGCAAGAATTTCGTACGGCCGGATTTTATTTTCGATAAGATAGGCAACGCGGTAGGTCAGCACGCGCGTCTTCCCGCTTCCTGCGCCGGCAACGATCATCACCGGTCCGTCCTTCGCCGCCACCGCTTCGCGTTGAACGGGATTGAGTTGTTGTAACAAATTCATGAGATTGAAAATGGCGCTAAAAAAAACATTAAGAAATATTGTGTGGAAAAAAATACACAATAAAAGAAAGGGAAGCAAACGAAGAAAAAACAGAGCGGCGTTGAGGAACGAACGTTTACAAAATGATAGCGCCTTCAAGACGCAATAAGAATTCTTTAGTCTTTATTCCGGATGAATACCCGCCCAGTGAACCGTCATGACTGATAACACGATGGCACGGTATAATAATCGGCAGCGGATTGCTGCCGTTTGCTCTTCCGACGGCGCGGAAGCCGCGCGGCACTCCAACACGGCGCGCCAATTGTTTGTACGTAATTGTTGAGCCGTACGGAATTTTCACCAGTTCCTTCCACACGCGCTGCTGAAACGGGCTGCCAATTTGATCGAGCGGGACGGAGAATTTTGCGAGCTTGCCGTTGAAGTATCGCGCGAGTTGATCAATAATATCTTTATTATGGCTCTTGTTTTCCACAACTTCATCATCATCAAAATGATCGGCGAGCCAGTGGAAAAAATCTTTCTTCGATTCTTTCGGTATGCTTACTTTGCAAATTCCGTTATCAGTCGATGCAACGTAAATTGGACCGATTTTCGAATCGAACGAGGTACAATAAACTTTTGCCATAGCTGATTGAAGAAATGACGACGTGATAGTGCAGCCACGTCCGAAGGACTCCGTTGGAGATGGATTGAACGGGAGAATATAAGAAAGTTCAGAATGGAGAGCAAGCAGAATTTCGGTGAAAAAAAGAAAGTGGGACTGCCTTCCGGTCCCACCTTCAATGATGGAAACGCCGCGTTCGCTCAACCCGCCTCCCGAGCAGTCAGTGATGCTACGTCGCTTCCAAGCAGCCTGTTGTTACTCTGCTTACGCAGGCATAGAATATTCCTTTGCATTGGAACAAATGTCATTCACGGGGCAGGAGACAAAACCCCGTGAATGACTGTCCCAACAGCGCAGCGCTGTTGTCGCAGAAAAACTGACAGATTGAAACCAGCAGTTCACTTCCATAAGTTTAGAACTTATAATCAACACCGAGATTTAAAATTCCCATGCCAAAACCGATACTGCCGGCAACGGCAAGATTATCGCTGACGAAATAACGGGCATTTGCCGATATTCCAACAATAAATCCGCCTGCGGAAACGCTCGGCGACGCCACCCAGCTTGGAACACCGCTGGAAGTCCACGAAAAGCTTGCAGACGCAACATTATATCCAAGATGTAAAGCTCCCCAAGTGTCTATTTTGTCATTCTTCAACAAATCCATATGATATGTTCCGGTTGCGACGATAAAAATGTTTGTATATTTCCACTCGCCGCTCCAAGCTCCATATCCATACGAATCTGAGTAGCCGGAATACGCAACCGAGCCGCCGATCCCAATATTATCCTGCAAACCCATTTCATACGTGCCGACAAATCCCACTGATGCACCGCCGACGGATCCGAGAGCGAGCTTGCCTCCAATATATTGATCTCCGCTTTTCAACAGCACTTTTTGGGCAAATGCCGACTGCATAAGCATGAGCACGCATCCGGCAGCGATTAAAAATTTTTTCATTGTGGTAATCCTTTCTTTATGGTGAATGAATTGGTGATTGTTAAAAGCGGTTTGAACGTAAACAAATAATTTCTTCCAGTATCATCCTCTTCATCTTGACTAAATTTCGAAAGCGTAATTGACTTCAATGTCGTTTCGTAATTGAATATGAGATTATCAATCAGGAGTTGATCCGCCTGTGGCGGATTTGTTTCCCCTATAATCGAATGATTGTGCTTCGGCAAGAATGAATTTCACCGGAATCCGTTCACAAATTTGCCGTGCCATTGCAGCATCTGTCGCCGTCATAACGCTATACCCTTCCCGCGTTAGGATTTCCCGCAATCGTCGAAGCTCAATCGTGTTAGAATCAATAATCAAAATTGTTGCCGGCATGAAAGTGTTCAATCGTTTTTTGAAATTTTGTTTTACCAGTACGAATAACCGCAGACCTGCGTACACCGAAAAAAAGGCAAACACCGTGCCGAAAAGCTTAGAATGGAAAATGAAGAAACGAGGCTGGATTCAAGAAGAACGTGGAATGTTCATTCCCCTTGTCGCTCACGTGCGACAGTTTGCTTCAAAACAATGTCGCAATAATGCGACGGGCTGTCGGCAAACAAATTTATTTCCCCTCTGCATCTATTTCAAGCTGTGCAAGAAGTTTATAAAAATGCGTTCGGTTAATCCCCAGCAGCGCGGCGGCTTCCGCTTTTGATTGCGTCTGACGCAGCACTCTGAGAATGTAGAGACGCCGGAACTCTGTTTCTGCGTCGAGGAGCGAACGTCCACCGTGAACAAAGGGAAAAGATTTCTCTTCATCAACAAGTTCAGGCGGAAGGTCGCCGACCTGAATCACGGTACTTTTTGCGAGCACAATGCCGCGTTGAATTACATTTTCGAGCTCGCGCACATTTCCGGGCCAGGCATATGCTTCAAGCATTTGTAACGCTTCCGGCACAATGGAATATTTTTTATTTGCTTGCCGGTGTTTCTCTAAAAAATATTCTACAAGACCAGCAATATCTTCCCTGCGTTCGCGCAGCGGCGGTATGGTTAATTCAATAACCTTGAGACGGTAATATAAATCTTCACGGAATTTTCCATCCGAAATCATGCCGGGAATATTTCTGTTAGTCGCAGCAATAATTCTCACGTCAATTTTTATTGTTTCAATACCGCCAAGCCGTTCGATTTCCTTTGTCTGAAGAACACGCAGAAGTTTTGCCTGCAGGTTGACATTCATTTCTCCGATCTCATCAAAAAAAACCGTTCCCCCGTTTGCTAACTCTAACTTTCCCGGTTTCGATTTCGTTGCACCGGTAAATGCCCCGCTTTCATACCCAAATAATTCCGATTCGAGTAAATCCGCCGGAATTGCGCCGCAATTGATCACACCAAATGGTTTCGACGATCTCCGACTGTTCACATGAATGGAGTGTGCCAGCAAATCTTTCCCCGTCCCGTTTTCTCCGAGAAGTATCACCGACGCGTCCGTCGGCGCAATCTTCGACGCAATGCGAAGAACTTCAAATAATTTCTTGCTGCTGCCAACAATCTCCGAACATTGGAATTCTTTCCGCAAGTCTTCAAACCTCATCGTTGCTTCAGAGAAAATCTTATTTTCCAATGTGGAAATCTCCATCGAAATTTCCATGCCCCGCACGATTTGGCGCGCGAAGGAAAGCGCAAAATGAAGATCGGCTTCCACAAAAGGCGCTTCTTTATTTCTACGGTCGAGATACACTGCGCCAAACACTCTGGAGCGGGAAATGAGCGGCACGCAAAGAACCGCCGTTAAACCGAGCCGGATAATACTGCTGCCGCGGCCGACTTCGTTTTCAAACGTCGCGTCATCCGCGTTGATCGGTTTTGACCGTGCAATGGTCTGACGAATAACGGAAACGCTCACATCCTTCACGTCAGGCCGTTCGTTAAGGTTCATATTCCGGGAAAAAATTGAATCAATGCCGCCTTCTTCGTTTGTAAGAACAATGCATCCGGCGTCGGCACGCAATTCGGAAGTCACTGTATCAATCGCCTTGCCCATCAGCGCTTTCATTTCTGTTTCCGATGAAAATAAAATACCGGACGCGTACAAAACTTCAAGCCGATGTTTCTCGGCCGTCAACCGTTCCGACAAGTGTTCCTGTTTTTCTTCCTGATCCAATAATGCATTCATCTCGGCTGCAATTGTGCGGTGCGATTCTATGACGGCCTTGAATAGTTTGTCCGCTTGATTCAGCACATCCTGATGCACGTGGCCCCGCTTCAATTCTTCCGACAATGACATAAATCCGGAAGAGATGCGGCTGATTGCATCTCCAAGGTTCTTCTGGACACGCTGACGAAATTCAGAAAGAGTCGCCATAGGGTTTCAACGATTAGTGGAATATAACGTTGCCGAGGTCAGTTAATAAATCATGAACAGTCGCATAGCGAAGAGCAATTTCTTTTGAAAGGCATCGCGCGACAATGGTGTCAACAGCTGGAGGAATTTCCATCCGCAATGAAGACGGCGGCGCGGGAATCGTATTGAAAATAGAATGAATCAATCCAATTTCGTTCTCACCCCGGAAAGGCAATTCACCGGTCAGCAATTCATAGAAGATCACACCGAGAGAAAAAATATCAACGCGCTGATCGATATTCATATTTGTAATCTGTTCCGGTGCAACGTAACCAAGCGTTCCCATGACAGTGCCGAGCGAGGTCATTGTCGTTTCCAGCGGCGACTTCGATAAACCAAAATCCATGATGTGAAGTATTCCGGATTCATCCAGCATGATGTTCCCGGCTTTCAAATCACGGTGAATTATTCCTTGCCGATGAATTTCCGAAAGACCGTCGCAAATTTGCAGAATAATATTTTTTATTTCATCAACGGGAATCGGATGGTGCTTTTCTAAATATTCCCGTAACGTTCCACCGCAAAGAAATTCCATCGCGATAAATCCCTGCTCGCTGTTTTCGCCGACTTCAAATACTTTTACGACATGCGGATGATTGAATGACGCGAGGAGATGTCCTTCTGCTGAAAGGCGTTTTTGATTTTCGGCATTCTTCAATAATTCCGGGTTTAATATTTTCAACGCAACGATTTTCTTTGTGTTCGTATCTATCGCTTTGAATACTTTCCCCATACCGCCGGTACCGAGCAGTTCCAAAATCTTATAATGTGAAATATATTTTGCTTCGCGTTTTTGAATCACAGCTTTCGCCATTGAAATTGAACCAATCCCTGCTGCGGCAGTCGTGAACAACGTTATAAGCGAAGACACAATTTGTTTTTCATTAATGCTGACATGCACCATGAGTACATAAAATGCGAGCAAGCCGGCTCCAAAATACCATTGTGTGACAAATTTTCCCGCGTTGATATTTTTTCCTGTAAAAAAAAGAGCAACAGCTATAAAAATAAAAAACAGAAATTTCGGCACTTCATATTTCCAATCCAAAAGGAGAAGCGTTCTTCCCATTGATTTTGATGCAAGAATAAACATGCGCTGTATCTCATCCGACTCATTGACCGACAGGATGGTTCCTGCTTTCACTGCAGTGATTTCCCTTCGCACTCCGGACGGAAACATAACGTTTACTTTATATTCCATGTCCGGCGAAACTCCGAAATGAACTTCATGTAAATCCTGCAGCACCATAGGCGAGGAACCAAGCCCAACTTCGCGTATTTCTTTTTCACCGAATGAATTCTCCAAAATCACTTTAGCGCCTATTGCAGACCGATTTGATTTGTCACCATGCAGCCGCACTTTAATAAAATTCCGAGAATTTAAATTATTCCGGAACAGCGCTGCGCGGTCTCCCTTGCCAAGAGAGTTTCGCGTGCTGCCGATAAACAAATCCTCGTCACCATCATTATCAATATCGGCAAACGTCGGCGTGCCGACGAATTGAATTCCAATGCGCTCCGTAATTTCTATAAAGCGTTTTCCATGATCGTTGAGATATAATTTCGACCCGTCGAAAATATCAACCCAGCCGTCGTTGTTCACATCGGCGGCAGCCGCAGTTCCATTCATCGGCTCGGGATGATTGACAATTTGATGTAAGCCGACTTTTTCCGTGACATCGGTGAAGTGCGCCCTGCCATCATTCAACAATAACCTGGATGGCACTTTTTGACAATGGACAAAAAGGTCACTGTTGCCGTCGTTGTTAAAATCGCGGGCGATGCACACCGTCGGAGAAAGGTCAACTGTTGAAAAGAAATTTGGATCGGGCGAAGAAACAAATTTGAAATTTCCTTTATTCAAGTACAGGTCAAAAAATTTATTGTTGTCGCTGATGTAATATGGAATCACAATATCGATCAAGCCGTCGTTGTTGAAGTCGCTGAACGTGGCGCCGTAGGAACTACGCGTTGCGGATTTTTCAATTCCTGTGGCAGGAAAAACATTTGTGAAATTCCCGGCACCGTCGTTCTTGCACAAGACATCGTCAGCTTCATTGTTGGAAAAATACAAATCAAGATTGCCGTCATTATCAAAATCAACAAGCTTCACGGAATTATTAGCAATGCGATTCACATCAGTAAACGGAAAAGAAAGGCGCTCCGACGCATCACGAAAACCGCCAAGCTGTGTTCCCAAAAACATTTTGTAATCCTTGCTGTCAGCAATCTGAAGAATATCGTTTTCGCCGTCATTGTTAATGTCGCCGATTGCTACAACGTTAACATCGTTCGGCACATCCAGCAAATTTGTACTTGCTGAAACATCGGCAAAATGATTCCCGCCGTTTTGAAAAAGAAGATTAGCCCCGTCTTCGTTGACAATAAACAGATCGGGAAAATCTTCACTGCTTCGATTGAAGAAGAATCCGGCTTGGCCGGTCCTGCGCAAACCTTTTTCTCCCGTGATGTCGGTGAACGAAAATCTGAGTGATTGCGACGTGGTATAAATTCCTGCTCCGCCGATAACCCACAAACAAAAATTTCCGGTGGAATCTTTTACCACAGAAATGTCACTGAAATTATCGTCATAGTTCTTTATCGAAAAATCCTGCGTCCATTTTTCTCCGTCGAAATACACCATGGTCGAGTTATTTCCAACAATCCAAACGTTGTGTTGGTCGTACGCAAAGACGGAAGACAATTGCTCACGAAGATTGAAACCGATTTTTTCCCACACACCATTCTGGAGCTTTAAAATCGTTCCTTTGTCGCCCACTGCCCACCCGCTTGAATCATTGACCATCGAAAGTTTCTGCAGCGTGTTGCTGGTGGGTGATTGAGACATCTTCCACTTTCCGTTTTCACATCGAAGAATCGCACCACTTCTTCCAACCGCCCAGCCGGAATTTCTTGATGTCATTGCGACATCATTCAAATCACCGGCAAAGACATTCTCGCCTTCTCTGCGCAGCAACGGACTTCGAACCTCGCGCCATTTTTTCCCGTCATAAAAAAGGATATGCCCTTGCTGACCGACCATCCATGCCGTTCCATCATTACAACAAAAAATTCCCTTGTGCATTACGTGGTCAACCTCATCCCACATAATTGCGGGCAAAGAAATTTCCGTTCTTTCATCTCCGGAAAACGAATTCAGCACGGGCCGGTACGCGTCTGTGTGCGTGCGATGAGTTATTGTCCAAATCGTTTTTCCCGAATCGCTGGAAGTAATCATCGGATAATCAGAATAGTCAAAACTGAAGAATGGAATCCACTGACCGTTGCGAAACTTATACGCGTGGCCCTGAACTTCCTCGCCTCGTCCCCGAGAAATTGCAATGCCTTCATTGGCGGAAAACATTTGAATGCGGCTCCCTAAATCTACAATTGCTTGCCGGTACCAGTACGATTCCTGGCGCGTGGAAATGTCTGCTGGTTTCACGTTCTTATAAGAGCACGAATTTGTAAAAAAGGAAACAAGCAAACAAAAAGGGAGTATTTTGCAACAAGCGCGCTTCACGAGTGTGAAAATAACGAAATTTATATTCATTACACAATGAAAAAATTTATTCTTCTTTGATGCGGTATACGGCAAGTTGAGAATGAACGTGACACAAATTGTTCGAAAGACCGCATAGAGATGAAACCCCAAGAAATAAATAAGAAAAGAGGAAAAGCGTAAGGCTTTGAATTATCAAAAAAGGTAATTAAATGAAACGCCGCTGAGCCTTCACTTTCAGCGGCGTTTCTGTTTGTGCTGTTACGCAACCGGATCGCTTAAAAACTATTTCAACAACAGCATTTGTTTTGTTTCTACAATATTGCCTGAATGCAATTTGTAAAAATACACTCCGCTTGAAATCCCTTCTGCATTCCATGCCGCGGAATATGTTCCCGGCTTCATTTCTTGATGCACAAGAGTAGCCACTTCTTTTCCAAGAAGATCGTACACTTTTATTGTCACTAAACTGTTTTGTGGAACCTGAAATTTAATATTCGTCGAAGGGTTAAATGGATTGGGATAGTTCTGCGAGAGATTAAATGAAGCTGGAATATTCCTTCCAACCTCTTTCACGTCCGTTGTTGATCCGGTTCGAAAAATTAACCCATCGTTTGTTCCGGCAAAGATAGTTCCGCCAGAATCAATGGCAAGCGATCTGACGTAGGCACTCCCTAATCCAGAAGTATCTATCAGCCAATTATCTCCATTATCTTTTGATTGATAAACGCCACCGTATGTACCCACAAAAATATTTCCAGCCACATCAATCGTAAGAGCATAGGTATAGGTCCATGTTAAACCGGAATTGCATTGCGTCCATGTCTCTCCATTATCTGTTGTTCTAAATACTCCACCACCGTCTGTTCCGGCAAACAGAGTTCCGCGGGAATTACTGGAAAGAGCGCGCACTCTAAGATCGGTCAGACCAGTATCGTTTTGTGTCCAGGTGGTTCCGCCATCTGTTGATCGATAGACACCGCTGTTCCACAGACCAGCAAAAAGATCGCCACTTGAATTTGCCGTAAGAGCTAAAACATCATTTGCCGGCAATCCCGAATTCTTTGATTGCCAACTTGCACCGCTATTTGTAGAAAGATAAAGTTCTCCGCCGGCCATCCCTGCATACAAAGAATCACCCGAATTAACAAACAGTGATCTTATAACTTTATTAATCGGCCCTTTTTGCACCCACGTAGAACCATCATCCGTTGAAAGATAAAGCCCGCCACCGTCTGTTCCTGCAAACAGATCGCCGTTAGAATTCTTAGCAAGAGACCAAATTGATTCGGTCGTTACACTTCGTATCCACGTATCTCCATTATCTGTTGAATGGAAAATTCCCTGGGTGGAGTTGTTGCCATATGATCCGACAAAAATATCTTTGTTTTGTTTTATAACAATGGCATACAAGCTTCCGCCCTTCGGCCCCTTTGTTGAGAGCCAGGAGTTCTGAGAATACGCTTCATGGCCAAAAACAACCATCAACAATAAACCGATGACAGCGAATTTCATTGAGCGTACATTTGTAAATATTTTATCCATAAAATCCTCCTTTGAAATAATCCGTTTTTTGCACCGCATCATTCTCAACGTGTATTGTTTCCACGGTTCAAACGAAACATTTTTGCAATAACGCTCTCAA
>JAJYOI010000134.1 GCA_021796275.1 Bacteroidota bacterium | reverse complement strand
AAACGCCGAAACCATTTTCAGCAAGCAGATTCATGAGCACGATCCTTCCTTCCTGATCTGCAACGACTATCGGGTCGGAAATCGTGCTGACGATAGCTTCAGATTTTTTCTTTTCGGAAATGAGTTTTTCAATATTAATCTCTTCATATTTTCGAAGTCTTTCGGTCATCCTGTTGAATTCACGGCTGAGCTCTCCGATTTCATCGTTCGAGTTTATATCGGCATGCACATCGAGGTAGCCTCGGCCAATCTTGCGAACTGTGTCCGTCAATTTCTCTGCCGGTTCGAGTATGTATTGTGAAAACTGCCAGCTTGCAACAATGCTCAACACTATTGCAAGTAAAGCCGCGCCGAGAACTGCTACGGTCGCTTGGTTTGAAATGTCGTTGGCTTTCGTCTCTGTCTCGACCATGGCATTATGGTTCATGTCGAGGAGCTGGAAACATTCGTCTTTTATCTGGTTGAAAAGCGGCAGGATCCTGTTGTAATGAAAATCTTGCGCGTATGCGTGGCCGTGGGTTCTCAGAATCGTACCAAGAGTATCGGTGGCGTCCGAATATTTCGCGTAAGAGTTGTTAATGTTATTCAGGATATTGGAGCCGCGCTGTGAGACGTTGGAGGCGACAGCCTGCTGGAACCATACAAAGAAATCTTGATGGCTGTCTTGGAATTGTTTGTAACCGGAATCGACATTCCCATTCAGCATAACAAGTTGAGCGCTGTTGTCACGCTCGAGCGCTTCGACCATGTTTTGCGCGGCGATTACATTCTGATAGTTCTGCTTGATCATCGTTGCAATCGCCTGAGTGAGCTGATTGAAATTATATATAGACCAAGCACTAACAATCACATTGATTATCACGAGGACTGTAAACCCAGCCGCAACCTTTGCTCGAAGTGTACTAAACATTCAGGGAACTCAACTTTCTTCCTTATCAAGTTTACAAACTACTGAATAATTTGCAATGATTAGACCTGCTCAGAGCCGATGTTTTTGGATTTTTCAGGGCTTTGAGGACTTGATTTGTCTTTTTGTGCGGAAATATTCCACTAAAATAGCAGGAAAAATGACGCAAAAAGATGGAGTTTTTCACTCTTGAAGCCAGTTTTGTTTGAAATGGGGCCAATTTAAACGTTTCTTTCTACTTCCGCTAGTCGGCACAGTGGTTGAAGCATATCAGATGAAATGAGAGTACACAACAGAAAGGCTGCGTTAGGAATCACGACTGATGAGCAAGCCATGTTTGATCTGCTGGCCAAGTTCCTTACCAAAGAAGGCTATGGCGTAAGGCGTGTGCTCCCCGATGTGTCTGAGAACCAAGATTTGGCTTTGATAATATATGCGCCTACTCGAGAGTTAAGTAGTTCGACAAGCTGGTTCAAGAATTTGAAAAACAAGAAGCCCGCGCTTCTCGTCGTTCAGTGCTGCAACGAAAATTCCTTTGATGCTCCTGATATTGATGACAATGTGATTGTGTTATCTGAGTATCCTCTAAACCTGAAACAGTTGCGTGAAACGGTCGTGAGAATACTACAGGATTCTGGTTATGAGGGAGTTCGTCTTGAGAGTGGAGAATTTACCGGTGAAGTCATTGCAGAATAATATTTTTCTTCGTCCGGTGTTTGATCGTTTTTCGGAAGCAGATGAAATGAGTTTTGTCCACAGGATCTCGCCTAAGCGAGTCGTCTCTGGAGACTTTCGGACAGAAGTCGCGGTGAAGCAAAAGAGTTTTGGGCTGCCGATTTATCTAAATGCTACTCGCTCAGGGGAAGGCACTGCCATATTTCGGCGGCCCAAAAGTATTTATCGCATAAGGAAATATTCGGCTATTTACTAGTCAGAGTATTTCGATAGACTTAGTTTTAAAACTTTCCTTAAGGTGGTAAAGAGCAGTTCATGGAAGCAAACGATCGAGATTCCGTAAAAAGGGAAAGCAAGAAAAGTTCTTCTTCGCTTTTGCTGCTGCGGGTATTTCTTCTTATTTATCTATCGTTCATCGCTAGCGCCGCTGCATTGGCGCAGGAAAACAGCGACTGCCTCGGCTGCCATGATGACAAAACCTTACAAGGCAAGAGGAACGGCAAGACGATATCCGTCTTCGTCGACGAGAAGAAATTGGCTTTGTCTGTTCATGCCGGAGTAAATTGTATTGCGTGTCATGCAGATCTGAAAGGCTCGGATTTCCCTCATAAGGAAGACGTTGCCAAAGCGCAGTGCACTGCTTGCCATAAGGAAGAGAATAAACAATACGGCGAAGGTTTGCACGGGAAAGCCTTTGCGCTTAGCGATAAGTTGGCGCCGGCTTGCCAGACTTGTCACGGCTCTCACGATATTCTCCCGGTTAATGATCCACGGTCTGCTGTTGCGCCGCTGAAAATTCCTTATCTCTGTGGAAGCTGTCACCACGAAGGCTCTCCGGTTCAGTTGCAGTATCACATACCGCAGGATAGTATTCTGGAAAACTATTCCGAAAGTATTCACGGCGAAGCGTTGCTCAAAAAAGGCCTTACAGTTGCGCCTACCTGCGCTTCATGCCATTCGCCTCATCGAGTTCTTCCGCATACCGATCCCCGCTCGACCATTGCAAGAATAAATATTGCCTCCACCTGCACGAAATGCCACGCTGCAATAGAAACAGTTCACAGAAAAATTATTAGAGGGGAGTTGTGGGAAAAGAAAGCTAACGTCTTACCGGTATGTGTCGACTGTCATCAGCCGCATAAAGTAAGAAAAGTTTTTTATGAGCAGGGGATGGCTGATCAAGATTGCCTGCGCTGCCACGGCAGGGAAGATTTAAGATCTTCTACCGGCAAGTCGTTATTCGTAAATGTAAACGAGCTTGCTGGCTCGCGTCACTCCAAGATCGCTTGCAGTCAATGTCATTCAGGCGTTAATCCGTCAAAGTTAAGGCCATGCGAAGGAATAACCGCTGAGGTGGATTGCTCGGTTTGCCATGCTGAGATAGTTGACCAATATAAAAAGAGTATTCATGGTCAGCTTTTTGCAAAGAACGATCCGAATGCGCCCAGCTGTTCGGATTGCCATGGTTCGCACGGTATTCTTGGAAGAAAAGATCCTAATTCTCCAACTTTTGCAATCAACATTCCAAACTTGTGCGCAAAGTGTCATCGCGAAGGAAAAAAAGCGGCGATTAGGTATACCGGCACAGAACATAACATAATTGAAAAGTACACTGAAAGCATTCATGGCAGAGGACTGATGAAGAGCGGGCTGACCGTAATAGCGACTTGCACAGATTGCCATACGGCTCACCACGAGCTTCCACATACGGATCCGGAATCGAGTGTAAACCGAAACAATGTAAGCGCAACATGCGGAGCTTGCCATTTTGGAATCCAAGAACAGTTTGATAAGAGCGTTCATTCGCCGAAGGTTACAAAAACCGATAAACAACTTCCCGTTTGCAATGATTGTCATACCGCTCATAGAATTCGCCGAACAGATCAGGATGCATTTAAGTTGAATATTATGGAACAGTGCGGAAGATGCCATAGCGAAATTGCAAAAACTTATTTCGATACTTATCATGGAAAAGTCTCTCAGCTTGGCTATACGAAAACAGCAAAGTGTTACGATTGCCATGGCGCTCACGACATACTTCCCGTTACAGATCCTGCTTCCCACTTAAGCCACCAAAATATTGTGCAGACATGCAAAAAATGTCATACCGGAGCCAATAGGCAATTCGCTGGATATTTTACGCACGCTACACATCACGATCCCAATAAATATCCATGGCTGTACTGGACGTTTTTCGGCATGACGGGATTGCTCGTCGGAACGTTCGTACTTGCGGGCATACATACTCTACTTTGGCTTCCACGTTCGATTCAATACAGGAAAGAGTTGAAGCGAAGATTATCCAGAAAAGATGAAGACGCGGGATCATCTGGCGAAGAGAGTCCGCCTCCGGCGGAGAAACAGCGATGAAAAGTAATAAAGAAAATATTTTTGAAGCTGCGGTTGAATCATTTAAAGTAAATACCATGGTGCAAGAAGAGCCGCAGTTTCAAAGATTCTCCCGCTTGAACAGAGTGCTGCACGTCTTGATGATTATCAGCTTTATAAGTCTGGCGCTTACCGGCATGACGCTGAAATTTTCATACACCGGCTGGGCAGTTATTCTATCTCATCTCTTTGGCGGCTTCGAAACGGCCGGTTATATTCACCGCTTTTTCGCAGTCGTTATGGTGGGCGCCTTTACTACTCACATCATCAGCATTTCTAAGATGAAAAATAAAGAACACAAGACTTGGAAAACTTTTATTTTTTCGCCAGATAGCATGATGTTCAATAAGGCGGATCTACATGATTTAGTTGATTCCATAAAATGGTTTTTGGGAATGGGCGAACGCCCGCAGTATGGACGCTGGACATACTGGGAGAAGTTCGATTACTTTGCCGTGTTCTGGGGAATATTCGTCATCGGTTCAACCGGAATTACTCTCTGGTTCCCGGAGCTCCTGACTATTTTTTTACCTGGCTGGGTTATCAACATCGCAACGATCATCCACAGCGACGAGGCATTGCTTGCAACCGGTTTCATCTTTACAGTCCATTTCTTCAATACGCATCTCCGTCCCGAAAAATTTCCGATGGACATAGTGATTTTTTCGGGTAGAATTCCACTTGAAGAATTCAAGCTTGACAGGCCCGCCGAATACAAAGAACTTTTGGAAAGTGGTGAAATCGAAAAATATCTTGTCGAACCGTATCCACCAATCGTTATCAGAGCGATCAAAGTTTTCGGGTGGATAGCGCTCTCTACGGGCTTTAGTATTGTAGTCTGGATTATCTACGCGATGATCTTCGCATACAGGTAAATTATAGCCTGGCAGAAAAGTCATGAGTCAGCAAAACGCGCAATAAGTTTTCATCTTTCCTCCTCCTGCTGCTGCCAGAGAAAATCTCTTGAACTCTGGCAGCAGTTTCTTTTTGGAAGTGTGGAAAGTTTGCACACAATGTGCCATAAAACCTCAGAAATTTTCTTTAAGAAAAGAGGTAGTGTTTGAATCGGCATAATATCTGTGAAATTTCGAGCTTTTTGCAGTGCAGAATTTGCAAAGTCGGCACAGTCCTTGAACCCAAGGTAGC
>JAJYOI010000061.1 GCA_021796275.1 Bacteroidota bacterium | reverse complement strand
TAGACCAGTCAAACAAGACGACTGAATATTCCGGTCTACGGAATAGGCATGCCTGCACATTTTATTGTACGATACACATTAGGCAACATAAATATCTATGTTGATCCGTTTAACGAAGGGAGAATTTTGAACAGAGAGGACTGTATCGAGTTCCTTCGTACTGCGGGATATGATTTTCGCGAAGAATATCTTGAACCCGTTCTTAGCGGACAGATTCTTGAGCGAATGCTGAGAAATCTAATTGTCGTTTATGATAAGTTAAAAGAAAAAAAACAAGTTGAACATCTCTTACAGTATATTGATATTCTTAATTCAAATGCCTAACTTGAAAAGGAGGGGGTGAATGGTTTCGACGGGGTAGAGGATGGTTAAGCTTGCATGCCGTGGTCTCCGAGTCCACGTCCGTAAGGCACCCGCTATGCGGGATGAAAAAATCGGAAAAACTATAAGTGCAGATTACAACTACGCACTGGCAGCTTAATTAACTAAGCTGCCCATCTTCTGTAGGTTCTACCTGGCGAGCTTGCATGAAGGTGTCGACTCGTGCCGGGTTGGTTCTCAGATAGTCAGAGCGCTGAGAGCGAGACAATCGCCTCTGAATAGTTTGCCGCACGCTTAGTTCTTCAGGGCGGCGGCGAACGAATTGTAACGTGAAGAACTACGCATGTAGTAAGTTTAATGGTCTTCACTTCGGACCGGGGTTCGACTCCCCGCACCTCCACTGTTCATTTATTTATTGTTATTAGCAATTATGCTTGAAAAAGAAAGATTTTTTTTTACAAAAATGAGTGGTGCCGGAAACGATTTTGTCGTGATTGACAATCGTTCGGAAATAATAAAAAATAAAACGGAGTTTGCCCGCGCAGTCTGTGACCGAAAATGGGGAATCGGAGCGGATGGTATTCTTCTTTTAGAAAAAAGCTATTGTGCTGCATTCACGATGCAATATTACAATGCAGATGGAAGTTATGGCGGCATGTGTGGAAATGGCGGTCGCTGCATTAGCCGCTTCGCATTTGATCATCATGTTATAAACCAACCATCGTTTTCATTCGAAGCACTTGAACATGTTTATTCGGCACGCATCGAAAGTGATGGAGTAACATTGACCATGAAAGATCCAACCAACGTTATGCTCCGCCAAAAAGTAAGTTTCGATGGAATGGAACTGCTGTATCATTTTGTCGACACTGGTTCTCCTCATTGCGTTATTTTCATCCAAGAGAATGCCAGTGCTTTTGACTCACAACTAACTATGATTGAAGTTGAACAAATTGGTAGAAAGATAAGGCAGCATAGTCTCTTTAAGCCAATGGGTGGAGTTAATGTTAATTTTGTTAAAATAAACTCTAAAAACTCTTTGAGTATAAGAACTTATGAGCGAGGAGTTGAAGCGGAAACTCTTGCTTGTGGAACCGGCTCAATCGCAGCTACCGCAATCGCCCACAGCAATGAAAACATTCTACCGCCATGTACTGTGCTGACGAAAAGCGGTGAGAATTTGAAAGTTAACTTTGAAAGCCAGAACGGGTGCATTAGGAATGTCGCTTTGTTCGGAAGCGCGCATGTCATGTTTGAAGGGAGCATCTTGTTTGACTGGTCTACAAATACGATGATGAGTTAAACATTGCGCCGCTATTATTGCATTGTTAATTTGTTTTCTGGAGGGGGAAAAGCCCGCCACATCATCACGAAAATACAATACATTTTGCTCTCTCATCACATCAAGTGTACTGTTTCCACAACATCGATAAAAGGAGCCACCTCGTTAGCCAAAGAGGCTGCTGCAGAAGGCTTTACACACGTTATTGCAGTTGGTGGAGATGGTACAGTAAATGAAGTTGTAAATGGAATAGCGGGAACTAATACAGCATTGGGTGTTATCCCTGCGGGTTCAGGTAATGATTTTGCTCGCACACTTTATTCAAATGCACTTTCTCTCGATCAAATTTTAGAGACATTGGCTCAGGGAAATTTAAAAACTATTGATCTTGGTCAGATTTCCTCAGAGAACACAGCTGGCAAAATTACAAAAAAGCATTTTGTAAATGGAGTTGGAATAGGTCTTGATGCAAAAGTGGCATATGAGGCAAATAGATTTAAGTGGCTCCCAGCTGATTTTATGTATGTCATTGCCGCACTTAAAACAATAGCTACATATAAATCTTCTTACGTTTCTGTTTACAATCAAGAGTTGATTGACTCGGGTAAACAGTTGTTAATCGCAGTTGGTAATGGCAAATCTGCAGGCGGTGGTTTTTATTTAACACCCAATGCAGAATTGTCTGATGGAATGTTTGATATTTGTTTAGTTAAAGGCGTGGGCATTCTTAAAATACTAAGAATTTTCCCAACGGTATTTAAGGGGAAACACGGAAAATTTCCCGAAGTGAAATTTTTCCGGACCGATGCACTGCATGTGATCACTGAAAACGGTTTGCCTGTTCATATTGATGGTGAAATTTTGGGACTCCATGAAAAAGACATACAAATTAACTTGAAAAACAACGCCTTGAATGTAATCTCCCCATAACGCGATACATAGTTTAATATTTTGAATATAATAGATATTATGTATAGCACAACATCTGCCAAAATCTAACTCTGCTCTTAATTGATTACTTTAGTTTTCTTTTATCATTACATTTCCGATCGATTCCATATAGATCGATTTGGCTTCCTCTAATTGAATTGTTAAGGATGATAGCTTAATGGCAGGCACCTTTGTTATCTCTCCGATTATCTCACAGGGTACGTTTGCCTTTTGGGAATAGTCAATTATTTTTTGACTGTCCGTGTTGCTGCATGTAAGAATAATTCTTGATTGCTCTTCTCCAAACAAAGTTGTATCGAATCGCTCGTGAGATTTTTTAAGGTTGACTTCTGCTCCAAGTAGCGACGGACCAAGTAAGCAACACTCTAGCAACGAGATAATGATCCCCCCGTCAGATACATCATGTGCGGAATGAATTAATCCACTTTGAATAAGTTCACTACAAACTTTTTGCACTTTTTTTTCGAACTCTATGTCAAACCATGGAGCATCATAACCACAGATATTATGGATCCACTGCAAATATTCGCTACCATTAAGGTCGCCTTGGCTTTTACCTAAAAGCAATATTTTATCGCCAGACTTTTTGAAGTTTGCCGTTGTAATGTAAGCCTTTGATTCAATCAGTCCAAGCATTCCAATAACCGGTGTCGGATACACAGCCCCATTCGGAGCCTCATTGTAAAAGCTTACATTGCCGCCAGTCACAGGCGTTCTTAATTCAGAACAAGCGTTTGCAATTCCTGCTATCGCTTCTTTAAATTGCCAGTACATTTCAGGTTTATATGGATTTCCAAAGTTAAGACAGTTCGTGATAGCAAGCGGTATACCGCCTGAACAAACAACATTTCTTGCCGATTCAGCTACAGCAATTTCTGCCCCCATTTTTGGGTTAAGAAATGTGTAACGTGCATTGCAATCAGTTTTCATTGCCAAATACTTTTCTGTTCCCTTAATCCGAATAACCGCCGCGTCAGCCCCAGGCAAAGTTATTGAATTTGTTCTTACCATTGAATCATACTGTTCGTACACCCATTTTTTACTGGCAATGTTAGGTGAACGAAGAAGGTCAAAAATTGTATCCTCATAGTTCGTTGGCTCAGTAATAGTATTTAAATCCAGGGTTTGTTTGTTTTTAATATTTTCAGGAATACTAGCCTCCCGAACATAAACGGGTGCTCCACCACCGAGGACTAATGATTCGGCCGGAACATCAGCTTTAATTTCACCGCCTTTGTAAATTTGCACGTTACTGCCTTCAGTTACCTCGCCAATGACTACCGCATGAAGATCCCATTTATTATAAATTCCTTTCACAAGCGCTTCGCAACCTTGCTTAACAACTAACAACATGCGCTCTTGAGATTCTGAAAGCATAATCTCATATGCCGTCATTTTTTCCTCCCGAACAGGAACGAAATCAAGATTGATTTTCATTCCCGACTTGCCCTTGGCGCTCATTTCCATTGTGGAACATGAAATTCCAGCAGCTCCCATATCCTGTATTCCGATAAGGTAGCCTGCTTTAATTACTTCAAGAGTTGCTTCAAGAAGAAGTTTTTCTGTGAACGGATCGCCGACTTGAACCGATGGTCTCTTCGCCTCGGATTTTTCTGAAATTTCTTCCGAGGCAAACGTTGCCCCATGAATGCCATCACGTCCGGTGGCTGAGCCGACAATCATTACAGAGTTCCCCGCTCCTTTTGCTATCGCAGACGCGGTTTCAGTGTGTTTTACAACGCCGACCGCCATTGCATTGACAAGCGGATTATTTCGATAACATTTATCGAAATATACTTCACCGGCAATTGTAGGTACGCCGAAACTATTTCCGTAGTCACCTATTCCACGTACTACGCCTTTGAATAATTGTCTCGAATGAGAATCAGTTAAGTCGCCAAAGCGCAACGAGTTAAGTGCTGCAATAGGACGAGCGCCCATTGTAAAAATATCGCGCATAATTCCACCTACTCCAGTTGCTGCGCCTTGATATGGTTCAACTGCTGAAGGATGATTATGGCTTTCGATTTTGAATGCAACTGCAAGCCCATCTCCGATATCTACCAGCCCTGCATTTTCCTCACCTGCACCAACTAACAACCGACTCCCTGTTCTCGGAAGGGTTTTTAGAAGGGCAATAGAATTCTTATAACTACAATGCTCGCTCCACATAACACTGTAAATTCCCAGCTCGGTATAGTTTGGAACACGGCCAAGAATGTTGATAATACGCAGGTACTCTTCTTCAGTTAAGCCGTGTTGAATAGCGAGCTCTTTCGTGACGATTGGTTCAGTATTTAACTGTTCTGTCATATAAATTTAATAAAGACGAGGTTAAATATTTCTGTTATTCGATTTGTATTAAAACATTAAACAATTATTTGCTAAAGAATCAAAGCAAGCACCTCTCCCTTTTCCACTATCTGATGATCTTGTACGAATAGCTTTTGCACGATGCCGGTTTTTGGGCTCTTGACTTCGTTTTCCATTTTCATTGCTTCGAGAATTACAATTCCTTGTCCGGCTTTCACATTTTCGCCCTCTTTCACTTCGCGTTTTACAACAAGGCCCGGCATTGGCGCACGAATTTCGTCGGGGTGCTGTAGGCTTGAAGCCTGACCAACGATCTCTTCAAATTTGTTGAGAAGCGGGTTAACAATCTCGACTTGGTATGCTTCGCCATTGATCAATGCTATATAACCTGTAGCACTTTCTGTAAGAATGATATGATAGAATTTTCCATCAAGCAGCAATGATATTTCTGATTCAGCAACTTTTTCAATTACAGCATTGACTTCTTTACCATTAAGCAAAATTGTTCGATTGTCAACGAACGTCCATTCACATTGCAGATCATCTACCCGTGTAACGAAAGTATTCACCTGATTATCAACTTTCTTCAAATCGCATTATCTTCCAGCGGTTAATATCATTCTTTTTTAATGAGTTAGGAGGCGAAGGTGAAGTTTTATTCTTTGTCACAAAAGCTACTGCAAGCGATGCCGCTATCCTTGTATTTGTTTCACTGGATGTTGATTCCATATTTTTATAATGTTTTTCAACGAAACTGATATCAAAATCGCCATGGATAAAATTTTTATGTTTCATAACAAAATTACAGAAAGGGATTGTCGTCGCAACCCCGCCTATTGCATATTCACGCAGGGCGCGCTGCATCCTTTGGATAGCTTCACTGCGATTGCTTCCCCACACAATAAGTTTCGCCAGTAAGGGATCAAAAAGATGAGTCACAGTAAATCCGGCGCAAACTCCAGAATCATTTCGAATACCATACCCTTCACTTGGATGATAATGAGTAATTATGCCCGTAGAGGGGAAAAAATCATTTTCAGGGTCTTCAGCATAAATGCGGCACTCGATGGCATTGCCATGTGGAAGAATATCTGACTGAGAAAATACAAGAGCATCGCCTTCAGCAATTTGAATTTGAGATTTCACCAAATCAATTCCATAAACAAGTTCCGTCACCGGATGTTCGACCTGCAGCCTTGTGTTCATTTCAAGAAAATAGAATTTGTGCTTGCTATCCAACAGAAACTCAACGGTACCAGCATTCACATATCCACAGGCTCTGGCTGCGCAGACAGCCATAGTTCCAATTTCAGAGCGAAGTTCAGGAGTTATTACAGAACTTGGACTTTCTTCAATGACTTTTTGATGACGCCTTTGGATGGAGCATTCTCTTTCACCCAGAAAAATGACGTTGCCATGTGAATCTGCTAAAATTTGTGCTTCAATGTGGCGTGGGTTAGTCAAAAATTTTTCAACGTATACACGATTGCTACCAAACGCATTTTGTGATTCGGCCTGCGCCTGTTCAAATGCAGTTTTAAGTTCAGAGTATGAATCCACTTTGCGCATGCCTTTTCCGCCGCCGCCATCCGCAGCCTTGATAAGAAGCGGAAAACCAATTTCAGAAACGATGTTAGATATTTCATCATAACTTTTTATAGGATTGAGAGTTCCGGGAATAATTGGGACTTTTGCATTTGACATTAATTTGCGTGCTGCTGTTTTGTCACCCATTTTTCGAATGGCTGAACTCGGCGGTCCGATGAATATAATTTTTTGCTCTTCAACAGCTTTTGCGAACCCCGGGTTTTCTGAAAGGAAACCGTACCCGGGATGAATTGCATCACAGCCGGAAGCTATCGCTATATTGAGGATTTTTTGGCTGTTAAGATATGTTTCTTTTGCCGTTGCTCCATCAAGCGAATAAGCTTCATCGCTGTTGAGTACAAATGGAGCATGACGATCATTAGTGGAGTAAACAGCTACTGTTGCTATTCCAAGCTCTCTTGCGGTCCGTTGAATCCGAACTGCAATTTCCCCTCTGTTTGCTATAAGAATTTTTTTGATTTTCTTCTTCATCAATCTCTGAGATTTATAACTGTAACTCCGGCACCACCTTCATTCCATTCGCCAAGCCTAAACGACTTGATCCGATTGTCTGATTTTAGATACTCTGTAACTCGTTTGCGTAATGCACCGGTTCCTTTACCGTGAATAATATCGACGCGTAAAGCTCCAGATAGAATTGAATCGTCAAGAAATTTGTCAACTGCTTTTATGGCTTCATCTCCATACATTCCTCTTAAATCTATTTCTTGCTTCATTCCTTTATGCAGGTCGGAGCCAATGTTGACGACAGTCTGTGGAGGTTCAGCATTAATTGAAGTTACTTCATTCACTGAGACTTTCATTTTGATCGCATTGAATGCGACTATTAAAATTCCGCTTGCATCTGCTTCACGCACTACTTCACCAATCTGACCTGCCGATTTCAGTTTAACAATGCTCCCCTTTTTAATCAACTGCAATTCATTCGTTTTATCATCTGAATGAGCATTTTGAAATTCATGAGCAAGCGAACGGATATCAGAATCCAATTGCCGTATTTGATTTTTTGATTCACGAATAGCATCGCTGCGGGCTTGCTGGCGTCGGATTTCCTTAACTGAATTTTCAATGATTGCATTTGCTTTCGCAACAATTGAAGAAGCTTCTTCTACTGCACGGGATTTTATCTCAGAAATTTCGGTGTGTAATTGTTTTATTTTACTTTGGTATTCATTCACTAACTTATTGAATTTTAACTTCTCAGCTTCTGTCTTATCTAATAAAATTTGTAGGTTTTGTGAGCGAGACTCCATGTTTGCGAGAAGCTTCTCAAATTGATCTTGCCGTTCACCGGCAAAGCTTCGTGCTTGGCAGACAATTGAATCATTCAGGCCGAACCTGCCTGCAATCTCAAGTGCGTAGCTACTGCCGGGAATGCCAGAACGAAATCGGTATGTTGGCAGTAATGATTTTTGGTCAAACTCCATTGCGCCGTTTTCCATATTTAAAGCTTCATGGACGAACGCTTTCAGAGACAGCTGATGAGATGTAGCAATAGTATATGCCTTCTTTTCTGTTAGAAATTGCAAAACTGCGGCAGCTAATGCTCCGCCTTCAGCAGGATCTGTACCTCCCCCAACTTCATCCAACAGTACCAAGCTATGCTCGTCAACCGAATCAGTAATTTCTTTCAGTCGTACAATATGCGAACTAAAAGTACTAAGATCATTCTCAATTGACTGTGAATCGCCAATATCAACAAATAGTTTAGTGAATATTGGAAATTCTGATTCAGAGGACGCCGGGATGTGAATGCCAGATTGAGCCATTAATACCAGTATGCCTACCGTTTTCATCGCTACACTTTTACCGCCAGCGTTTGGACCTGTGATCAAAAGAGTATTGAATTGATTTCCTACGTGAAGTGTGAGCGGGACAATTAATTCTGACCGGTGTCGTAATAAAAGTGCCGGATGCCGACCCTCAATAATTTCGACTGATCCAGTTTCCTTGAGAAACGGCTTATTCCCTTTTATTTCAATAGAATATCGTGCTTTGGCGTATATCAAATCTATCACTGATAAAAGATCAATAGTTTCTGTTATGCCTACAGATGATTCCCTTACTTGTGAAGTTAATGCCTTTAAAATTTTTTCTATCTCTCGTTGCTCTCTGAAGTGGAGCTCTTGAATTTCATTGTTGAGTGAAAGTGTTTCGGCGGGTTCAATAAATACTGTTAAGCCGGTCGCAGAAGACGAATGAATAAATCCTGGAACGCTGTGTTTCTGTTCAACTTTTACGGGAATCACCATTCTCCCATCGCGTGTAGTAATGATTTCTTCCTGTGCTGCTCCCTGCTCAGAAACTCTCTGTAAAATATGCTCGAGTTGAAACCGTAGCTCATTTTGCGTTTTCACCAGGTCGCTTCTGATCATTTTCAGTTCTTTGCTGGCATCGTCGCGCACCGAGCCTTTTTCATCTATGGCAAGAAGAATGTTGTATTGAAGCACATTTTCTGTTGACAGCTTTTCGCAAAGAGATTGTAATTCAGGATATCTTTCTTTTCTCTTGTTGATATAAGCTTTGATGCTTTGTGCAGCCTTCAGTGTCGAGGCAATATGAAGCAACTCTATTGCACTTAAAATGGTGTTTTCAACTTGTGAATGCTGCAAGGCTTCACGTATATTCTTTAAACCATCAATTTGAAAAGTATCTTCTCCCTCCAAAATACTTTTCATCTCACTAACACGATTGAGTTCTTTTGAAATTGTTCGAAGGTCAGCAGAAGGAACAATGTTTTCTGCGGCAATCCTGCCGAGGTCTGAAGAGGCGTACGATTGAAGTCGGAAAATAATTTTCGGAAAATCTAGTTTTTCAGCAGCAAGACGATACTCAATCATACAACAAATTACTTTCCATGCTCCTTGTTTTTTTCTGGAGATTGAAGTAGATCATGGTACACATCTTCCGCTTCCGGAAGAAAGGTTGTGAAACTATCCATCACAAGCGGGGCAAAGCCTTTTATGGGAGGAAATAAAAAAGAATGTTCGCGCGTTTCTTTTGAAGGTATGTGGAGGTACGTTCCCAAAAAGAGCAATAAAATGCTCATGAGTAATGCTGCTTCAAAAACTCCGATGATTGCGCCGGCAATCTTGTTCCATAAACCTTCTGCTAATTTCTTTACAAAAATTCGATAGGCAATTTCTTGGACTAGTATCACAAGTAATACGATCAAAAGAAAACTGACAATTGTTGCAATTCCGCCAGAAAGACCAAACGGTGTCAATAAAGTCCTCCCGCCTAACGCCGCATATTTTGTTGCCAGAAAAATTGCAAATATCAGTGATGCAAGCGAAATGACTTTTTTCAGAAGTCCCTTGCGCCATCCTGAGAAGGCAAAAATCCCTAACACAACAAGTAGAAAAATATCGATTGAACTCATGCTTGCGGGGTTAATTTCAACTTCACAATATCGCTGATAACTTTACTATCTATTTTCCCTTTTAACTCTTTCATCGCTAACGGCATCACTTTGCCAAGGTCTTTCACAGAGGCTGCGCCGGATTGAGCGATTATTTTTTCAATGATTGCCGTTGCATCTTCCTGGCTTACCTGTTTAGGTAAATATTCCGAAATTATTTCCAATTCTTTCGTCTCCTTGTCAACCAAGTCTTTACGTCCGGCGCTTTGATACATCTCTATGGCTTCTTTCCTTTTCTTGTTCGCCGTCATCAAGATCGAAAGTTCATCTTCTTCGCTCATTGCCCTCCCCAAGCCGCGTTTCTCGAACTCAATGATTTGTGCACGTAACATTCGAAGAGTTTCAAGCCGCGGTTTGTCACCGGCTTTCATCGCAGTTTTTAAATCAACATTAACTTTTTCCGATAGCGTCATAAAATTCCCGTTATGTTAGACTCAATACTAAATTCTTCCGTTCACCCCGATAATTTGTCCATTAATTGCGGATGCTTCCTCCGAAGCGAGATACGTGATCACATCGGCGACTTGCTCAAGAGTTACCCATAATGCCATATCTTCTGCACTCGCCCAGCCTTGGTTAGATTTTGTGGTAAGGATGCTTGGGGCAATTGCGTTTACTGTAATTTTGGACTTCGGGTCAGATTTCGCTTCGGCTGCCGCTATTTTAGTAAGCAACGCAACACCGCCTTTCGAAATTCCATAGGCGCCTCTTCCTGCTTCCGGCGTCAAACCCGCCATCGCTGAAACATTGATGATGCATCCTTTCTTCTGCTCTTGCATAAGCCGAAATCCATGTTTTGTACAAAAAAAACAACTCTTGAGATTGAGATTCATCATAAAATCCCAATCCTTCTCTGTCAGATTGATCAGCGGTGTCTTTTCCATATAACCGCCAACCAAATTACACAAGACATCCAGTTTATGAAAGCGCTGTTTAACAAATGTGAAAACTGCCTCAACCTCAGATTCATTCATGAGGTTCGCCCTGAAAAACTCTATGCCGGGAGATGGTTTTTGAATGCTTTGAGCAAATCTTTCTTTCTCCGCTTCGGCGAGATAGGTTGTGACTACCTGTGCGGATTCATCGACAAACTTTCGGGCAACGTTTTGGCCAAGTTCTCCAGTTCCTCCAGTAATCAGGACCACCTTGTCTTTAAACTTCACTTGTTACCTCAGAAATTCCTTTATATAATATATTATAAGTGTCTGGAAAAATCAAACAATAGCATCTCCAAATGTTTGCATCTCTCTGCGCCAGCATGTATATTTCTAAAACAATTTTTCGCAAAGGGAATCTATCTTATGAATGCCATCGCTTTTGATGTCTTACAAGATCATGACAGCGACATAACACGATTGTATGTCGATTATCTCAATCATTTCGAAAAAGTGAAGCAGTATTATTCTGCCGATTTCCATGATCGAAAAACGTGGAATAAAATTATTCCTGACGTCGCTGCCCGACCTATCGACCGTTCAACGCTCGTACGTATCTTGACTGAGCAAAACAAAGATATTCACTGCGGAATTAAGACTCTTGCCAATATTGATTTACTTGGGAATGAGAACACTGTTGCAATTGTGACGGGCCAGCAATTGGGTTTATTTACAGGCCCCCTCTACACTCTCTACAAAACTATCACTGCGATCAAATTGGCAGAAAAACTCACGTCAGAATATCCTGAGTTTAACTTTGTACCTGTTTTCTGGGTTGAAGGCGAGGACCATGACTTTGAAGAGGTTAACCACACGTATACTATTGCACCGGCAAACCAATTAGTAAAGATCGAATACCTTCTTGGCGATAAACCTCTTGAAAAAAATGTAGGCGCGGTCGGGAATATTGTTATTGACCAGTTCATTGATAAGACGTTGGCCGCATTTGAAAGCAATTTGCAGGAAACTGAATTCAAGGCAGTATTAATTTCTGAGATACGCGCACATTATAAAACAGGAACAACATTTTCAAAAGCTTTTCTTGGCTTGATGAACCGCTATTTTGAAGATTCAGGACTTATTTTTCTCAACCCCATGCACCCGGAATTCAAAAAGATAGTCAGACCAATTTTCCAAAAAGAAATTTCTTCCATTACTAAAACCAGTCAGCTTGTCATTGATCGAAGTGCGGAACTTGAAGAGCAATACCACGCTCAGATCAAATCAAAGCCTTTGAATTTGTTCATGTTTCATAAAGAAGGAAGGTATCATATAGAGCCTCGGGAAAATGATTTTAGCTTGAAAGGCACACGGCATTTTCTTTCTAAAGAAGAAATCGCAAGCCTTGCTGATCATTCCCCTGAACTGTTCAGCCCGAACGTTGTTCTGCGTCCAATTTGTCAGGATACGCTGCTGCCGACATTAGCGTACGTTGCAGGGCCATCGGAGATTGCATATTTTGCGCAATTGAAGCCGGTGTACGAATACTACAACATCCCAATGCCGATCATTTACCCGCGGGTAACTGCAACAATTCTTGAAGAAAAATCAAGAAATGTGCTGGAAAAATATCAAATTGAACTTGAACAGATTTTTTCGGGAATCGAGCCGACTCTGATGAGAATATCCGAACAAGTTTCTGAAGTGAAAGTCGATGCCTTGTTTGAATCGCTTTCGAAAACTATTCATGAAACCATTCAAGAGGCGCGGTTTGGTATTCAACAAATTGATGCGACGCTTGCCGGTTCCGTGGACTCAACAATCGCCAAAATTGATACTTATCTTGCCGTGTTGAAAGAAAAAACTCAAAAGGCTCAGCTGAAAAAACAAGATATCTCTGTTCGACAAGTCGAAAAAGCGGTGCTCATACTTCGGCCCAACAACAACTTTCAGGAGCGTGTACTGAATGTCACGTACTTCATGAACAAATATGGACCTGATTTTGTGAAATGGCTTTCCGGGGAATTAGTAATTGATCGATTTCAACATCAAATCATCGAATTGTAATCAACCACTTCGCTCTTAAACCAAAAAAGCCATGTTAGCAAATTGCTGACATGGCTTTTGGGGTGCGCCAATTGCCGCTATCAAATTACGTTTTCGGTTTCTTTGTCAAAGAAGTGTGCCTTCGACATATCAAATGAAAATTCGAGGTCACGGCCGGCTTCAGGTTCTTCTGTCGCAGAAATTCGTGCGACATATTGTGTGCTGCTTCCTGTCGTGAAATAAACATAGATTTCATTGCCCATAGGTTCGACAACTTCAACTCTTGCTTTTGCGTGTGCAAAGGACGGATTTTTTCCTGCGTGTTTGTCTAAAATATGTTCCGGCCTCATACCAAGCCACACCTCTTTCCCTGCATACGGGCGCAGGCGTTCACTATCGTCCTTTTTTATTTTAAGCCGAACGCCTGTATCCTTTTCGTAAAATTCCATGCCTTTACCGTTGCTAATTGTCCCATTCATAAAATTCATGGCGGGGCTGCCGATAAATCCCGCCACAAACTTGTTTCGCGGACTGTGATAAAGATTGAGCGGAGTATTGATCTGCTGAACAATGCCGTCTTTCATCACCACAATTCTATCTCCCATTGTCATTGCTTCTGTTTGATCGTGAGTAACATAAATCATTGTTGCTCCGAGTCTCTGGTGAAGCTTTGAAATTTCCGTACGCATTTGCACACGAAGCTTTGCATCAAGGTTGCTTAGCGGTTCGTCGAACAAAAATACTTTCGGTTTACGAACAATTGCTCTGCCCAATGCAACACGCTGACGTTGGCCGCCGGAAAGCGCCTTGGGTTTGCGCTGAAGGAAATCTTCGATGTTCAATGTTTGTGCTGCTTCGCGAACGCGCTGATCGATTTCGGCTTTTGGAAATTTACGTAATTTCAAACCGAATGCCATGTTCTCGTAAACAGTCATGTGAGGATATAAAGCATAATTCTGAAACACCATGGCGATATCTCTATCCTTCGGCGCGACGTCGTTCACGACAACACCGTCGATCGAGATTGTTCCGCTTGTAATTTCTTCGAGGCCTGCAATCATGCGGAGTGTTGTTGATTTGCCGCATCCAGATGGGCCGACAAGTACAACAAATTCCTTGTCTTTGATGTCAACATTGACATCTTTCACAGCAACAACCCCGCCATCGTATTCCTTACGCACATTTTCCAAACGAACACTTGCCACGGGAATGCCTCTTTAATTGGTTAGTGATTGAAGAGTAGTCCAAAACGACGGATAGGATATATCAACACAGCCAGCATCTTCTATGATTGAAGTTCCATTCATTGCATTACCGGCAACTCCACATGCCATGGCGATACGGTGGTCGCCAAAACTCTGAAACCTTGATGAAAGTAAAAAATTTTTCGTTTCAAATGCAAATCCATCTTTCCGCTCTTCAACATCTACACCCATTAAAGAAAGATTGCTGCAAATAGCGGATAAACGGTCACATTCTTTATGGCGCAACTCTGCCGCATCTTTTATTTCAAATGTTCCGTGTGCAAAAGCGGCAGCAACTGCAAGAATCGGGATCTCGTCAATAATATTCGGGATGATGTCGCCGGAAAGTGTTTGATGAGAAATGAGAGCCGAACTTTCGACATGAATATCGCCGATTGGTTCTCCGCCGGCTTCTCTCTGATTCGCAATGCTGATGTTCCCTCCCATTTGCTGAAGGATGTGCAGAAATCCTATTCGCGTCGGATTAATGCCGACATTTTTAATCACAACATCTGAATGCGGGTTCAGAAGCGCTGCCACAATAAAAAATGCAGCAGACGATGGATCGCCCGGAATAATAAAATCACGCGCCTCAATCTCTCTTCCACCGGTGACAGAAATAGTTTTATTCCCGTTTTCAACACTGCTCTTTAGTCCAAGCATGCGCTCTGTGTGATCACGTGATTGTTGATGTTCAATTACGTGGGTCTCACCTTCGGCAAATATGCCGGCAAACAATACTGCAGATTTTACCTGCGCGCTCGCAATAGGCATTTCATATTTTATTCCGTTCAGTTGGGTTGAAGGAAAAATATTAAGCGGAGCGGTGAGTTGTTCTGTTCCGGAAATATTTCCTCCCATAAGCGTTAATGGGTCAATAATGCGCTTCATGGGGCGACGAAGAAGATATTCGTCGCCGCTTAACTCGCTTTCAAAATTCTGGCCGACAAGGATGCCGCTCAATAATCTCATCGTCGTTCCCGAGTTACCTGCATCGAGAGTGTGATTTGGCTTGCGATAACCGCGAATGCCTTTGCCGATAATGTTATAGGCATCGCCATCACGACGGATTTCAACACCAAGAGATTCAAGACAACGAAGTGTTCTAAGAGGGTCCGCTGCTTCAAGAAATCCTTCTATTCTCGTTTCTCCACGCGCCAAAGAGCCAATCATCATCGCTCGGTGAGACATTGATTTGTCGCCAGGCACAGTGATTTCACCGCGCAGTGGTTTATGTCCTTCGATTATTTTGTCCATGACAAAAAAATCCCTGCTCGTGTTGGCAACGGTAGGGATTTGTTCATTGAAAATTATTGTTAGTGGACCAACGGTTCTTCTTTTTTCCTGCTATCGCCAAGGAGGACAGCTTTGCGGCTGAGATTTAATCTGCCTCTGTCATCAATTTCTACGAGCTTCACTTCAAGCACGTCTCCGACCTTAACAAAATCCGATACTTTCTCAATACGTTTGGTGTCGAGCTGGGAAACGTGAACCAAACCCTCTCTTCCCGGCAGAATTTCTACAAACGCGCCAAAGTCCATAATTTTCTTCACAGTCGCAGTGTACGTTTTGCCGACTTCGGGAACTTCAGTAATTTTCTTTACCATGTTCACCGCCATATCGCTTGCTTCTTTTGACGTTGCGGCAACAACAACAGTGCCGTCATCTTCGATATTAATTTCAGCTCCGGACGTACTTACGATTCCACGAATTGTTTTTCCGCCGGGACCAATAACTGCACCGATCATGTCAACAGGGATTTTGAACGAGGTCAAGCGCGGCGCGTACTGACTTAAATCGGCATGCGGCGATGCGAGAGTAGATTCCATAACAGAAAGGATGTGCATCCGTCCCTCTTTCGCCTGAGCAAGAGCGCGTTCCATAATTTCCGTTGAAATGCCTTTGATTTTGATATCCATCTGAAATGCAGTAATTCCGTCGCGCGTCCCTGCGACTTTGAAATCCATGTCACCTAAGTGATCTTCGTTTCCAAGAATGTCACTCAATACTTCCACCTGATCGCCTTCCTTCACTAAGCCCATCGCGATTCCTGCGACCGGCTTCGCGAGCGGAACACCGGCATCAAACAATGCAAGTGAGCCTGCGCAAACAGTTGCCATTGAAGACGAACCATTCGATTCAAGAATATCAGACACAATACGAATTGTGTACGGAAATTCTTTTTCGCCTGGCACAAGATTGATCAACGCGCGCTCGGCGAGATTACCGTGTCCGACTTCGCGGCGGCTCGTGCCGAGTCTTTTAATCTCACCAACACTAAACGGCGGGAAATTATAATGCAGCATAAATCGCCGTGTTGTTTCGGGCAGCAAGCCATCAAGAATCTGCTCGTCCAACTTTGTCCCGAGCGTAACCGTCGTGAGCGATTGTGTTTCACCGCGCGTAAAAAGTGCTGAACCATGTGTTCGGGGCAACACACCGACATCGCATGTAATTGGCCGTATATCAGTCAAACCCCTGCCATCAAGGCGCTTCTTTTTCTGCAAGATCATTGAACGCATTTCTGCTTTTTCGATATCATGCAGAATCTCGTTGATGACCTCTTCCTGTTCAGGATATTTTTCATTGAGCGCTGATAGAACTTCAAGAGCGATCGCGTCGTTCGCTTGCGCTCGTGCTTCTTTTGCAAGCACCGTATTCACAACAGTTCGGATTTTTTCCGTCGCAAGTGCGGTTACTTCAGCAAGCATTTCCGAATTGACTTCCGGAACGTTCATTTCCCGTTTTGTTTTGCCAATTTCTGCGGCAAGTTCTTTTTGAAGGATACAAATCTTTCTGATCGCCTCGTGTCCAAACTTGAGGGCAGCAAACATATCCGCTTCGGAAATTTCCCGCGATTCACCTTCTACCATAACGATAGAATCATCCGTTCCGGCAACAGTCACATCCATGTCGCTTGTCTCAAGCTCCTGATACGTCGGGTTGATAACGAATTGTCCATTGATCCTTCCAACGCGCACTTCTGCAATGGGCCCATCAAACGGAGAATCGGAGACCATCAACGCTGCTGAGGCGGCACAAGCGCCGAGAACATCGGCATCGTTTTGCTGATCAGAGGAAAAGACGTTGACGATAATCTGCATCTCATTATGGAACCACGATGGAAACATCGGCCGGATTGGACGGTCAATTAAGCGTGCGGAGAGAATTTCTTTATCCGTTGGACGCCCTTCCCTTTTCAAAAACCCGCCCGGTATTTTTCCCGCCGCTGCCATCTTTTCACGGTATTCTACCTGCAACGGAAAATAATCCATTCCTTCAGCAGGCTTCTTGGCGGCAACGATTGTGGCGAGCACCATTGTGTCCGCGTAACGCGCCATCACTGCACCGTCTGCCTGTTTTGCAAAGCGGCCGACCTCAAACGAGAGACTGCCGTTTCCGATCTGTATTTCTTTTTTCACTACCATAGTATTTTCACTTTCATTCGTGACAAAAACGCGCCGGAGTTTCCAAACGCGCGTGTTGCATGTACTTATTTTCGAATATCAAGCTCTTTGATAACCTTGCGGTAACGCTCGATATCCTTGTCCATTAAGTAGTCAAGCAAACGGCGGCGCTTGCCGACCATTTTCAACAAGCCGAGCCGCGAATGATGATCCTTTTTATGCGCTTCAAAATGCGATGACAGCGCATTAATGTTCGCGGTCAGAATCGCAATTTGCACTTCCGGAGTTCCGGAATCGTTCGCTGACTTCCCATATTTTTTTATGATTTCAGCTTTTTCTGTTTTTGCAACCGACATAACTGCTCCTTTATATATTATTATGATATGCTCTCAATGATTCTCTTTCCACTCTCTTTATCATCATTCATTTGTGCAATCAACGCATCCACAGAATGAAACTTTTGCTCGCTGCGAATCCATTCAAGGCACTCGACAACAATAGTGTGTTCATAAATGTCTTCGTCGAAATCGTAAATATAAACCTCAATTTTTCTCGGATGCGAGTCGAAGAATGTCGGCAGGACACCGATATTCATTAATCCATAATGCCATGATTCATCAACCTGAATCCGGACAGCATAAATACCGTTACCCGGAATCAATTTTCGCGGATGGTCGATCTGGATATTCGCCGTTGGAAAGCCAAGAGTTCTCCCGCGTTTATCGCCGCGCACGATCGTCCCTTTAAAACTATACCGTCTTCCCAGCAATGCATTCGCGTCGCTGATTTTTCCCGCAAGCAGCAACGAACGAATACGCGAGCTGCTGACCACTTCGTCGCCAACCTTGAAAGGCTTTTCCGCAATAACCGAAAATTGAAACTCTTTGCCAAGCTCAATCAATTCTTTTAGCCCGGCTTCCCGGTCTCTTCCGAAGGAATGGTCATAGCCTTCAATGACTTCGGCTGCCCCAATGCCGTTGACTATATATTCGGTATAAAAATCGCGGAATGATTTCCGTGAAAATTCATAGGTGAAATTAACAACCATTGCAACGTCGACACCCAATTGCTCCAACAGCGCAAGTTTTTCTTCATGCGTTGTGAGGATGTCCGGGGGAAGCGCAGCCGAGTGACCTCCGTTCGTGGATGCACGATGCGCGGCAAGAACTTCTTTCGGGTGCGGCTGAAAGGTTACCACAACGCTTCGCCCATGACGTTGTATTGCCCGGGACACAGCTTCACGGATAATTTTTTGATGTGCACGATGCACGCCATCAAATGTTCCCACGGAGACCACGGAATTCTTATCTGCCTGAATATCTGACAACGATGTAATAATTTTCATAACGCCTATCAGCTCTTCTCAACCTTGCGGGCGCGTTCATATAAAGCCGGAATCTGAAGCGCATCGGAAACATGAAAGCTCCCGATGCGGGTTCGCCGTAATTCTTTTAAGTATGCACCGCAGCCAAGTTTTTTTCCACAGTCATCAACGAGTGTTCGGATATACGTTCCTTTCGAGCACACAATGCGAAAATGAACAAGCGGTAAATCTATTGCAGTGATTTCAAGATCGCTGATAAATATTTCGCGCGGTTGACGCTCGACCGTTCGTCCTTTTCGCGCAAATTTATAGAGCGGTTTGCCGCCGTATTTAACTGCAGAATACATTGGCGGAATTTGCTGTTGTGCGCCTAAAAATGATTGTACTGTCTGCCTCACTTGGTTTTCGGTAATAAAGGAAAACTCTTTTCGGTTCTCAATCGGCGTTTCTGAATCAAAACTTGGCGTCGTTGCCCCGAGTTCCATGACCCCTTCGTATTCTTTCTCAAGACCGCTAAATTCGTCAATCGTTTTTGTTCTTCTTTCTGTGCAAACAATCAATAACCCCGTCGCTTTCGGATCAAGCGTGCCGGCATGCCCTGCCTTTTTAACGTGAAACAAGTCGCGCACACGATGTACCACGTCAAACGATGTCCAGTCCAGCGGCTTATCTATCAGCAGAACGTCTCCCTCTTCCGGAGCTACATCCGCGCGACGTTCGGCTAAAGAACCGGCATTACTCTGGTTTGTGATTGTCGCCATCATGAATTTTTTTGATCAAGCGTTCAAGATTCTCTACCGTATCCATTGTCGTGTCGTTATGAAACTGCAAATCCGGCGTGAAGCGCATATTCAAGTGCGATGCCAGCACCGAACGAATTTGCGGCTTTTCGTTTTCAAGCCGAGCGAAGGTCTGTTCTCGTTGTTTGTTGTTTCCGAAAATACTGACATAGACTTTCGCCAGTTTAAGATCCGCAGTGACACGTACTTCCGTCACCGTACTAAAGCCCATGTCACCGCCGCTGTACTCACGGCTGATAATTGTTCCTAATTCGTGCCGTATTACTGAAGCGACACGCTCCGTACGAATTGACATCAATGTATCCTTTCCTTCAACTGACGTAAACACCCGCTAAGCATTTCAGAGTGTTCGTTTTGTTTCTACAAGTTTAAACGCTTCAATGATGTCACCGACTTTAATATCGTTGAAATTTTCAAGGCCGACTCCACATTCGAAGCCTTGCTCAACTTCGCGTACATCATCCTTAAACCGCTTCAGTGACGCAATGCCGCCTTCGAATACTGCAACACCGTCGCGTACCAGCCGAATTTTATTGTTGCGTGTGATGGTTCCATCGGTAACATAACAGCCTGCTATCGTACCGATCTTCGGCACTTTGAATGTTTCGCGCACTTCAACGGTTGCCGTCACTTCTTCTGTGACGGTCGGCGCAAGCAATCCTTCCAGAGCATTACGAACCTCATCAATCGCATTGTAAATAATATTGTGAATGCGAATGTCAACCTTCTCCCGCTCCGCCAATCGCCGTGCATTCAAATTCGGGCGAACATTGAAGCCAATGATGATCGCTCCCGATGCCGCCGCCAGCAGCACATCGGTTTCCGAAATAGCTCCTACACCTTTGTGAATGACATGCACCTTTACTTCCTCGGTTGAAAGCTTCATCAGCGAATCGGATAAGGCTTCAACAGAACCATCAACATCGCCTTTAACGACGAGCGACAATTCACGCACTTGCTGTCCTGCCTGAATTTGTTTCGAAATATCGTCAAGCGTGATAAAGTGAATCTGGCGGAAATCCTGTTCCCGTTTCAACTGCTGGCGCTTGATGCTGATTTCCCGCGCGGTTCGGTCTGAATCCAATGCCACAAACCGATCGCCGGCTTGTGGAATTCCGTCAAAGCCAAGAAGCTGAACCGAGGAAGTAAA
>JAJYOI010000133.1 GCA_021796275.1 Bacteroidota bacterium | reverse complement strand
GGTTTATAATTTTCTACGTCGTACAGTTCATCTACATCTACACGCTTTGTGCCTTGCGTCAGTGTGTTGATTGGAACTACCTGATATTTTCCTTCGCGTAGTGCGACCATTAATCCATATTGTTTTTTCAAAACTAAATCTGTAGCCAAATTTGCGTAGCTTATCGCCACCATTCGATCTAATGCATCAGGCTCGCCGCTGCGCATCAAATATGCTACCTGCTGATAAATGATATGTGCCCCAGTAATCTTCTGAACAGCTTCTCCGGTAATTTGCCCTATCCCTCCTAATTTTTTATGACCATAGGCATCCTGCTGACCGTACTCAACAATCTTGCCGCCGATCATTTGAGCACCTTCTGAAATCGTCATGATAGCATAATTGCTCGGATTATTTTTTTTGTCATCCATCAGAAATTTAGCAAGTTTCTCGGGATCGAAATGCTCTTCCGAAATAATTGCACGGTCTACACCGGCAAGGTATGCGGAGATGAGCGATGTTTCTCCGGAATTTCTTCCGAACAATTCTACCACGGCGATACGTTCATGCGACCCCGCCGAAGTACGAAGGTTCGTAATGAACTCAACGCTGCGTGTCACTGCCGTAGAAAATCCGATGCAATAATCGGTACCGTACACATCATTGTCCATCGTTTTCGGAACTGCAATAACGGGAAATCCTTCTTCATGCAATCGCACAGCATAGCTTTGTGTGTCGTCGCCGCCGATTGTAATCATCACGTCAATCTTAAGATGCGCCAGCACGCGCAGAATGTGCGGCGTAAAATCTGCCGGCGCGTCGCCGTCTTTCGGCGGATGCTTCGGGTCCTGCAAGAATTTTGGAATCTCGCTCCAGCGAACTTTTCCCGGATTGGTGCGTGAAGTGTGAATGAATGTTCCGCCCGAACGATCAATGGTGCGCGTGTTTTGTTTTGTCAGAAGCGTTGCCCAATCTTGCTGCGTTACCGGATCGTCAACATTATAATTCAGCAAGCCCCCCCACCCTCTTCGAAAACCGACTACCTCTGCGCCGGCATCTGCGGCGCGATACACAACTGCTTTAATACATGGATTGAGTCCGGGAACGTCGCCGCCTCCCGTCAATATTCCGATTCGCATAGTTACTCCTGTTCATTAATCTATAAAAGAGAATTGATATCCCACGTTTTCATTGTTTCGAACATCGTATAATCCGTGAGATCGTAGTGAAGTGGTGTAATAGAAACTTTGTTATTGAGAATTGCCCGCTGATCGATATCATCATCAACATCAAGTTCGAGTAAATCGCCCTTCAGCCAAAAATATTCCCGGTTACTTGGATCGTGACGCCGTTCAAATTCGTCGTTCCATACAGATTTTCCCTGCTTTGTGATTACGGCTCCGCGAATTTCAGACGCAGGCACAGCGGGAACATTGACATTCAACAGCGTTCCCTTCGGCATTCCCCGATCAGCAATCATAAGTGCAAGCCGCCGGGCGAACAAAGCGGCAAAGGAAAAATCGGCTTCGGCAAATGTTGTTAATGAAATTGCGAACGACGGAATGCCAAGAATTGTACCTTCGGTTGCCGCAGACACGGTTCCTGAATATAACACGCTGATCGCCGTGTTTGAACCATGATTAATTCCCGACACGATCAGATGCGGCGACTCTTTCATGATCGAACGGACAGCAAGCTTCACAGCATCGGCTGGCGTTCCATCAACAGCGTAACCGAAAAAAACTCCGTCGCGCTCAACTTTCCGAACGCGCAGAGGTGTGTTGACGGTTATCGCATGACCGACAGCGCTCTGTTGTTTGTCCGGCGCAACAATCGTGACATCGGCAATCGTCCGCAATGAATCCGCCAACGCTTTAATGCCCTGGGCGTCAATTCCGTCATCGTTAGAAATGAGAATGGAAAGTTTTTTCATTTGCATTATGAAAAGTCAACAGCAGACATAAAAAATATAAAAAAACTACTTCGGTGTATCAAGCATTAGGTTCGAAGAAAAATACACGAAGGACGCGAACACATATGAAAAGAATCAACGATTCCATCCAAATTATTTCTTTGTGTTTCTTCGTGTCCTTCGTGGAGTGAAATCCTTCGGGCGTTTCTTTATCATGCCGAAAAAATATCGTATGGCAGCAACCGTGCGTTGTGCGGCTTTCCCATCTCCATAAGGATTCACAACGGAAGCCATCTCTTTGTACTTTTTCGGATGGTCTATCAACGATGCGGCTTCCTTAAATATAATCTCTGAATTCATCCCGACAAGTTTCACCGCTCCTGCTTTAACTGCTTCGGGGCGCTCTGTCACTTTGCGCATCACAAGCACCGGCTTGCCAAGAGAAGGCGCTTCTTCCTGCACACCGCCTGAATCGGTCAGTAGAAGATGACTGTAATTCATTACGTTCACGAACGATTTATATTCCAGCGGCTCAATAAGAAACACATTACTCAATTCCCGCAATATCGGGAAGACAATTCCACGAACAACCGGATTGAGATGAACGGGGAACACAAAATTTAATTTTGGATAGTGCAATGAAAGCTTTTTAATAGCAGAACAAATATCCGTCATCGGCTCGCCCCAGTTTTCCCGCCGGTGGGTTGTGATAAGAACAATATTTTTTCCGTCTCGTTTTTTTCCTTCGACAACGCGCTGCAACAAAGTATCGCTGAAACTATAATCCGGATCAACCGCGGTGAGCAATGCATCAATCACCGTATTACCTGTGATAAAAATTGATGCGGGAGCAATATGCTCTTTAAGAAGCGCTTTTTTTGCACTCACCGTTGGTGCAAAATGAAGATCGGTAACTGCACTTGTTAAGCGGCGGTTAATTTCTTCCGGAAACGGATTGAACTTATCGTTCGTGCGCAATCCAGCCTCAAGATGACCGACAGGTATTTTATGATAAAAAGCCGCGAGGCTTCCGACAAAAGTTGTTGTTGTATCCCCCTGCACTAACACTAAATCCGGCTTTGCTTCAGACAACGCCTCGTCTAATTTTGACATAATATTGCTGGTGATTTGTGCGAGCGATTGCTGCGGCAGCATAATGTTGAGATCGAGGTCGGGCGTAATATTGAAAACTGAAAGAACCTGATCCAACATTTGTCTGTGCTGCGCTGTAGCAATATTGAACGTGCGGAACTCCTCAGGATATTTCTGAAGCTCAACAATAACAGGCGCCATTTTGATCGTATCTGGGCGCGTTCCAAAAATTGTTGCTATAGTTTTCATTGGTCGTGAACCATTATACTCATTTTCTCATTGCAACTGAGTTTACTGTGAGCAAAGAATACCGAGTTTGTTTGTGGAAATCAAGGGCAAAATTTTCATTCAGCATACATTTTTCAGCGCGCCACCGTTGCGCACTGAAATTCTTGACTTACCCTGCCGATTTCATTATATTAGTAGACATTCATCGCGGGGTGGAGCAATTGGTAGCTCGTCGGGCTCATAACCCGAAGGTTGCAGGTTCAAGTCCTGTCCCCGCTACAACAAAAAGCCTCTGAAATTGTTCAGAGGCTTTTTTATTTCGGGAAATCGTTTACTCTAACTCACTTCAATTTCTTTCTCGCGTCTTGAAAATTTTTCATCAACCGTTGCGCTCTTTCTGTCAGCAGCTCGTAGTGTTCCTCTTCGATTGCCTTTTTGTCGAGAAGATCACTGCCAACACCAACTGCGACAGCCCCAGCCGATACCCAGTCACCGACATTTTCAATAGTCACACCGCCGGTTGGCATTAAACGGATCTGCGGGAAAGGGCCTGCGATATCTTTAAAATATTTGGGGCCAAGTGACGTTGCAGGAAATACTTTGATGATGTCGGCACCTGCATTCCATCCGTGGAGAATCTCCGTAGGAGAAAAACATCCCGGCATGCAAGCAACATCATTATCGCGGCACGCTGCAATTATATCAAGATTCAATACTGGACCCACGACGAATTTTGCTCCTGCTTTGATAACTTCAAGAGCATTATTTTTTTCTGTGACAGTGCCCGCACCGATAAAAACATCAGACGGAACACTTCGTATCATCTCACCGATGATATCAACAGCTTTGGGAACAGTCATCGTAATTTCAATGGATTTCACACCGCCAAGCTGAATTGCCTCGATAATTTTTGAAAGACGCCGCACGTCCTTCATTCGAATGACAGCAATAACACCGGTTGAAATAATTTGTTCTACAATTTCTTTTCGAGACATTACTATTCTTTTTTTTATCGTGCCATCCATCCGCCGTCTACAACCAACACATGTCCGTTCATATAATCAGAAGCGGACGAAGCAAGAAAAACGATTGCACCTTTCAAATCGTCCGGCGTGCCCCAACGGCCTGCAGGAATCCGGTCAAGAATAGATTTAGAACGAACAGAATCTTCTCTTAACGGTTTTGTGTTATCGGTTGCCATATAACCGGGAGCAATAGCGTTCACATTAATGCCGCATGACGCCCATTCATTTGCGAGCGCTTTTGTTAGTTGAGCAACTGCTCCTTTACTCGCCGCGTACGATGGAACGAGAATCCCTCCCTGAAACGCGAGAAGGGAGGAAATGTTAATAATTTTTCTATACTTACGTTTCATCATATCTTTCGCTACAGCTTGAGAAAAGAAGAAAACGGTTTTCGAATTCAGCGACATCACCTCATCCCAATCTCTTTCTGAAAACTCAATAGCTGGTGCCCTGCGAATGATACCGGCGTTGTTGACAAGAATGTCTATTTTCCCGAATTCCAGCAACGCTCGTTCAACAATCATTTGAATTGGTGACGTCGTGGAAAGATCGGCGATGACATCAAGTGCTTTTCTTCCTTTTTTTTTAACTTCCTCTTTTGTTTTTGAACTTCCTAACCGGCTGACGAGAACAAGATCGGCGCCGGCATCCGCAAGTCCGAGCGCCATTCCGGCACCGAGTCCGGTATTTGCGCCTGTGACGATAGCAACTTTTCCGGTAAGATCAAAAAGGTTGTTCATTTCTTTCCTGTTTGGATGCACTACGCAACATAAGCGGAAGATGCTGTTGTGCCGCCGTGACCTGTCCAATTCGTATGGAAGAATTCTCCGCGCGGTTTGTCTGTTCGTTCGTACATGTGTGCACCGAAATAATCGCGCTGCGCTTGAAGTACATTGGCGGGCAAACGCGGGTTTCTGAAGCCGTCGAAATAACTCAGTGCCGTCGCCATCGCCGGTGTCCAGATTCCATTCAAAATAGAAGTAGAAAGAACGCGTCTCCACGCATCCTGCGAGTTCTCAATTATGTCTTTAAAAAACGGATCAAGAAGCAAATTCGAGAGATTTGGGTTCCGG
>JAJYOI010000004.1 GCA_021796275.1 Bacteroidota bacterium | reverse complement strand
GACCTTGGATTTTATGCTTCGACCGCAGAAATCCACAATGTGTACGGAATGGAAATGGCGCGCGGCACGTACGACGGATTGCGCAGGCTCCGTCCGAATGAACGCCCATTCGTGCTGACACGTGCAGGCTTTGCAGGAATTCAGCGGTATGCGGCGGCGTGGACCGGCGATAATGTCAGCAGCTGGGAACATCTTGCCATGGCGATACCGATGTGTTTGAATTTCGGATTATCCGGGCAGCCTTTTGTCGGACCTGACATCGGCGGCTTTATCGGAAATCCGAGCGGCGAGTTATACGCGCGGTGGCTCGAGTACGGTGTGTTTCTTCCGTTCTGCCGCTCGCATTCCGTTACGGGAAGCAACAACAAAGAGCCGTGGGCGTACGGCAAAGAATTTGAAAAGATCAATAGAAAATCTATCGCGACTCGCTATCAACTGCTTCCGTTTCTGTATACGGAATTTTACAAGTCTTCCGTTTCCGGTTTGCCTGTTATGCGTCCACTGATGCTGAATTATCCCGACGATAAAACAACGTACAATATTGACACGCAGTTTATGCTCGGAGAAGACCTGCTCGTTTCGCCGGTGCTGGAAGCAGGCTCAACAACGCGGCAGATGTATCTTCCGGCTGGCGAGTGGTACGATTTCTGGACGAAAGAAAAAATCAGCGGCGGGAAATGGATCAGCGCGAAAGCGCCGATTGATCATGTGCCGGTTTTTGTGAGGGCAGGCGCGGTGATTCCGATGCAACAAGTAGTTCAATACACCGATGAAGCTCCCGCCGATCCGTTGACGTTTGAAATTTTCCCCTCCACAGAAGCAAAGGGGATGTGCTACGAAGATGACGGAATCAGTTTTGATTATCAAAAAGGGAATTTCCGCACAGTGGGAATAAAAGCTGTTGTCAAGGATGATGAAATTGTTATCGAACGTTCTGCGGCAGAAGGAAGCTATGTTCCGGCAAAACGTTCAGTCATGTTCGCAGTGAACGGCGTACTGCACAGGCCGCTCACGGTCGTTTTTCAAGGAAAGAAAATTTCTGAGACCGCTTCGTTGTTACATGTGCCGGAAGGATGGAAGTTCGATCAGTCGGCGAATTGCATCAGCGTGAAGCTTCCAGATTCAGGAAAGGCAATGACGATAACGATCCACAAAAACCCTGAGCGTGTTTTTCAGAAATTTCGTACATTACATAGTCAATCATAAAAAATAGGTTAGCGAACGTGTCAGAAAAAAAAGTCAGAAGAATAGGAATATTAACCGGAGGCGGCGATTGCCCCGGACTAAATGCAGTAATACGCGGCATTGCAAAACCAGCAATGACCGATTACGGCGTGACTGTTGTCGGTATTCAAGACGGATTTGAAGGATTTGTTGAAGGGAGAATGCGTGAACTTTCGCGGCAGGATATTTCCGGCATCATTGGTCTTGGCGGAACGATTCTCGGCACTTCGAATAAAGGAGATCCGTTTCATTTTCCCACCGAAGGAAACAACGGCATTGATATTGTCGATGCGTCAGCAAGAACGCTGAAACATTATAAAGGATGGGGGCTCGACTGCCTTATCGCAATCGGCGGTGACGGCACAATGCACATTTCGAAAAAACTTGGCGAGATGGGCATGAATATTATCGGTGTACCGAAAACAATCGACAACGATCTTGGCGCGACCGACCAGACATTTGGTTTTGATACGGCATTGAGCATCGCCACCGAAGCGATTGACAGACTGCACACAACCGCGTCGGCTCATCATCGTGTGATGGTTATCGAAGTCATGGGGCGCTACGCGGGCTGGATTGCCTTGCAGGCAGGACTTGCCGGCGGAGCCGACATTATTCTTCTTCCTGAAATTCCGTTCAAATGGGAATCTGTTTTCCAAAGGGTCATTGAGCGCAGTACGCGCGGCAATCGTTTCAGTATTGTGTGCGTTGCCGAAGGTGCGAAGGCCGCGCACGAAGAAATTGTCGTGAAGGAAACGGATATCAAGCGAACCGACCCGATTCGTTTCGGCGGAATAGGCGACCATGTGGCGCATAAGGTGACGGAAGAAACTGGACTCGAAACCCGTGTTACCGTGCTTGGGCATTTGCAGCGCGGCGGAAGTCCAACGGCGTATGATCGTATTCTTGCCACTCGTTACGGCACAAAAGCTGTTGAGCTTGCGCTTGCGTGTCAATTTGGTCAGATGGTAAGCTTGCAGGGATTGGCGGTAACCAGCGTGCCGATAGCTGATGCGATTGCACGTCAGCGATTGGTTCCCGTGGATGGCGAGGTTGTGCGCGCTGCCCGTGCAGTCGGCACCAGCTTTGGCGATGAATGATGAGTTTGCAATTTCCGGAGACGTGATATTCTTTGTGATTAATCTGCCACTGGGCGGCGGTTTCCGTTTGAGATTTTGAATTCAGGAGTGAACGTTTTTTTGCTGCGGCAAATTTTCAGAAAGTGTACTCCAGCATTCACTTCTTTTGCACATTAAAAGTTGGAATGATTTTTATCCTCGGCGTATTTCTTCCATGACACAATCGGAACAACATCAACTGATTCAACAATTGAAAGATCTTTCCTACCTGATGAAAGGAAATGATCTGTACGATTTTGAGATGCTTGCAAAGCGCGATAAAGATGATGAAGACCTTGACGAACTTTCGCGGCAGCACTTAATTGAGATGCTGGAAAAATACAAAGCATTAAAACCGAAGCCGAAAGTGAAAAATCCTTTCGCATAGTTTTTCTACTGAGAACAAAAAAGAGAAAAACACAATGTTTACACGGCAGCTTGGAAAAACTGGATACAAAGTTTCCGAAATCGGATTTGGCGCATGGGGTATCGGCGGGGCAATGTGGCAGGGTTCCGACGATAAAGAATCTCTTATTGCATTGAACAAAGCTGTTGAGCTTGGCGTCAATTTTATTGACACCGCGCTGGCGTACGGCGATGGACACAGCGAGAAGTTGATCGGCAAGCTGCTGAGATCGCGCAGCGAGCGGATTTATGTTGCGTCAAAAATTCCACCGAAGAACCGCCAATGGCCCGCACGTGACGGTGTTCCGTTTCAGGAAACATTTCCCAAACAGTACATCATAGAGTGCACGGAGAACAGCCTGAGAAATCTTCGGGCGGAGTGTCTTGATCTGCAGCAGTTTCATGTGTGGAGCGACACATGGTCGGAAGTCTCTGAAATCTGGAGCGCCGTAGAAAGTTTGAAAAAAGAAGGAAAGGTTGCGCATTTCGGAATTTCCATTAACGATCATCAACCGGCATCGGCATTGAAAGCCGCCGCCACGGGACTGATTGATTCGTTTCAGGTAATCTACAATATTTTTGATCAGTCGCCGGAAGATGAATTGTTTCCGTATTGCCAGAAAAATAATATCGGCGTCATTGTCCGCGTTCCGTTCGATGAAGGCGGATTGACCGGCCGCGTTACTCCTGAAACAAAATTCCCGGAGAAGGACTGGCGCAACGATTATTTCCGCGGCGACCGTAAACGGCATGTAGCTGAACGCGTCGAGAAATTGAAAACGCTGCTTGGTGCAGAAGCGCGGACGTTGCCGGAACTCGCTTTGCGGTTTTGCCTGTCTCATCCTGCGGTTTCAACAATCATTCCCGGAATACGTACCATTGCACATGCCGAGAGCAATACCGCCGTTTCGGACGGGAAAAAATTATCATCCCCGCTTCTTATCGAACTCCGGAAACACCGCTGGGTGCGGAATTTTTACGGTGAATGATCAGCTCTGTTCGGCAGTGTTTTTCAACCCGTCATAGATCGCTGTGTGACGGGATTATTTTTTCAATTTACCGCTGGTTGAATCGCTGACGAAAGTTAACTACATTGTGTTATGATTCCGGCACGCATCGAAAGAATTTCTGATTCGGAAATCTCAATTACGTGGAATGACCGGCATGTCGGCAAATATACGCTTCGCAGATTACGGGATGTATGCCCGTGTGCATCGTGCAAAGCTGACCGCGAAGAACAAAAAGGAAAAGTTACATTGCCGGTTTTCAAGCCGGGCGAATTTGAAATACGGAATATTACACCAGTAGGACAGTATGCCATTCAAATTGTGTGGGGAGACGGTCACGGCACGGGATTATATACGTATGAGTATCTCCGAAGTCTGTGCGAATGTGACGAGTGTTCCGCACGCAATTTGTCTTGAGCTAATGTGCTACACATGACTGTTGAAACGGAAATTATTGACAGCAAGTTGTTGCTCTACGCGTACACGCAAGGGCTTTTTCCAATGGCGGAAAGCCGCGATGGGGGGATTCAATGGTTTGAGCCGGTAACACGCGCCGTTTTTCCGATAGACGGAGTGAAAATTTCCCGGAGCCTGCGGCGGACACTGAAGAAAAATATTTTTGTCGTTCGGTTTGATACCGCATTCGAAGAAGTCATGCGGTCTTGTGCAAAGAGAGAAGAAACCTGGATTTCCGAAACAATTATCCGCAGCTACGTGAAGTTGTTTGAATTGGGCTTCGCTCATTCGGTCGAGTCGTGGCACGGAACAGAGCTTGCCGGCGGATTGTACGGCGTTGCGCTTGGCGGCGCGTTTTTCGGTGAATCAATGTTCAGCAGAATGACGGATGCATCGAAGGTCGCGCTTGCGGTATTGATGCAGCACTTACGGAAACAAAATTTCAGTTTGGTGGACGCTCAATACATGTCTCCTCATCTGGAAAGTTTAGGTGCAGTAGAAATTTCGAGAGAAGAATATTTGAAACGATTAACAGCCGCATTGAAATCTCAATGTTCATTTATTGATTAATTAAAAAAGGAGAGCAATGATTCCATCAGTGAAAGTCATTACGGAGACAAATTTTCCCGCGTTGAAGCTCGTGAAGCGCGGGAAAGTCCGTGATATTTATGATGTGGGAGAACATTTATTAATTGTTGCCACTGACCGTCTCTCGGCATTCGATGTGGTGATGCCGCAGGGAATTCCATATAAAGGAAAGGTACTCACTCAGATTTCTAATTTCTGGTTTGAACACACGCGCAATGTCATTGCCAATCATATTGTTGCTACCGATGTCAAAGATTTTCCGTCGTCGTGTGCGCCGTATGCCGAGGATTTGCGCGGCAGAAGCATGCTGGTGAAGAAAACCAATCCGCTCGGTGTAGAATGTATTGTCCGCGGCTATCTTTCCGGCTCCGGGTGGGCTGAATATCAGAAGAGCCGAACGGTGTGCAAGATTCCATTGCCGGCAGGATTGGTTGAAAGCTCGCGTTTGCCGAAGCCGATTTTTACGCCGTCAACGAAAGCAGAATTGGGAACCCATGATGAAAATATATCTTTTGAAGAAATGAGCAGGGTCGAAGGCGAAGAGATCAGTAGAAAAGTGAGAGATGTTTCAATCGAGATTTTTTCCCGTGCAAGCCACATCGCAGAAGCAAAAGGAATTATCATTGCAGATACAAAAATGGAATTCGGCAGATATAACGGAGAGCTTGTGTTGATTGATGAACTGCTGACGCCTGATTCTTCGCGCTTTTGGCCCGCGGCGTTGTACGCACCCGGTAAGCCGCAAGACAGTTTTGACAAGCAATTTGTCCGCGATTACCTTACTTCAATTAAATTTAACAAGCAGCCTCCCGGTCCGGTGATGCCGGAGGAAATTATTCGCCGAACGTCGGAACTGTATCGTGAAGCGCTCCGGCGGTTAACAGGTAAAGAAATAGAGTGAGAAATTTGTGAGACGTATTCATCGTATGCGCGAAGTGACGTGCTGGCTGCTTCTCATCATGGCGTCTGTCATTCCTTCGTTGGCTCAGGATTCGCCGCTCCCTACCGATACAATTGCGACTGTCGGAACGGATGTCATTAACGGAACCGATTATCTTGAACGTTTTGAACTCATGCCATGGCCGTTGAAAGATGACAAAGCCCGCATCGAATACACAAAACAGGAATTTTTGTATTCAATGATTGCGGAAAGGCTGCTTGCGTTCGAAGCTACTGATCTAGGAATTGAACGGGATTCCGCGTCCAACGTCTGGCATCGTTCGCTCGAAAAAATGTTTTCGCGCGACGAGTTGTTCAAACGCGAGGTTCTTCCAAAAATTTCCGTTACAACGACAGAAGTTCGGGATGGGTTGAGAAAATATGCCTATCAATTGCATGTTCTGATCCTGGAAATCTCTTCAAAAGAAAAAGGCGACCTGCTTTACAAAAAAGTTCTGCGTGCCGCGAACAAAGATAGCGTTTTCTCGGTGTTTGAAGATTCGCTCTTCATCGCGTTGGACACGGCAACAGTGAATTTCGGAGGGTTAGATATTCCGTTTGAAAATGCTGCCTACGCGATTGGGAAAGAAAAACTCTCGCGCCCGTTTGAGGATGCAAATTACGGATGGGTAATGCTTCGGCTGTTGGACAAAGAAACAAACCCTCAGTACGCCAGCCAATCGCTGCCCGATCAGATTGCTTCGGTGCAAAAAATCATTCACGGACGCCAGGAGGATGAAATTGCACAGCGGACATTCTTTTCGATTCTTGGAAAGCAGCGGGCTGAAGCAAATCCGAAATTATTTCTTCTTTTAGCCGACAGCGTGTATTCGATTTTGCACGAGGATACGACGCAGCACAAGGTGAAAGATTATTATATGATCGGTCCCGGCGATTTGGACCGGCTTACAGAACATTTGCGCGACCGGCTGGATGAGACATTCGTCACCGCAGAAAACGGAAATATGACGCTCGGTGATATTATTGAAGGTTTGCGGTACAACGAAGTTGTATTCCCTTCATTACAGCGAAACATTGTTGAAGCGATCCTGAACAACAATATCAAAACAGTTGTGCAGAACGAGCTGATCGCACGGAAAGCGTTTCAGAAAAATCTGCAATATTCTCCTCAGGTTCGCCATGATGTCGGTGTATGGTTTGATAACCGCCGTGCTCATGATTTGCTAAACCGTGTGACTGACACAGTGCATGTTTCGGATGAAGAATTGATGCAGTACTATAAAGACAATGCGCAGCTTTATGGCGGCACCGTTGAAGTGAACATCCGTGAAATACTTGTTGACAGTGTCCGCCTCGCGCAGGATATTCATCGGCGCATTCTCAGCGGTGAAGACATGGCATTATTGGCGCGAAAATATTCAACGCGGAAAGAGTGGGCGGAACAAGGCGGTGAATCGGGCTGGTTCTCTTCCAAAGAACATGGTGACCTTGGATTTTATGCTTCGACCGCAGATTCGGGACAATTAATCGGTCCTTTGAGAATAAAAGAAGGGCTGACAATTTTTAAAGTTCTTGGCAAGAAGGTGCTCATTGATACCACCGGCGCTGAATTTGAAAAATACAAGGGCGCAATTCAGAAAAGACTGTTGCAAGAGAAACAGCAGCAGACAGTTGCTCATTATGTTGCGGGATTAGCAAAGAAATACGGTGTAACGATTGACCAGAAAGCGCTTCGCAATTTGCATGCTACAACAACACAGATGTTTACCTGGCGGTATCTTGGATTCGGCGGGCGCATTGTTGCAGTTCCGAGTGTTGTTCCCGACGATGGATGGTATCAGGAATACCTGCGCTCGATTCCGCTCAATCAATAAGTCTGAGTGAAACATTATTTCCCCAGCGTTGGTTATAGTGAAAGCGATTTGTCTGAATAAACTTCTACAAAAACACAGCAGTATGAGAGGATTGGTTTAACTGAGAATGAAATCATTAACTGTGGAAAACGTTTTAGAGGCATTGCGGGTTGTGCACGACCCCGACCTTCACAAAGATATTGTTGCACTGAATTTCGTTAAAGATGTTGCTGTCACCGGAAAAGACGTGAGCTTCACGATAGAACTGACAACCCCGGCATGTCCAGTTCGCGATCAGTTGAAAGCTGAATCGGAGCGCGCCATTCGTCAGGCAATAGATAATGTTGGAACTGTTTCAATCGCGATGACGTCCAATGTATCGTCGCGCCACGTTGCACAGCCGGCAACGATGTTGAAGGGCGTGAAAAACACGATTGCTGTCGCCAGCGGAAAGGGAGGCGTCGGAAAATCCACTGTTGCCGTTAATCTCGCGGTTGCCCTGGTGAAGGAAGGCGCATCTGTCGGCTTGATTGATTGCGATATTTATGGCCCGAGCATACCGATCATGTTTAACATCAACGAACGTCCGAAACTGCATAATCAAAAATTGCAGCCGTTGGAAAAATACGGCGTGAAAGTGATGTCGATCGGATTTCTTGTTGACCCGATGCAGGCGGTGATCTGGCGCGGGCCGATGGCAAGCGGCGCGGTGCGGCAATTCATGTCCGATGTTGAATGGGGTGAGCTTGATTATCTCGTCTTCGATCTTCCTCCCGGCACCGGCGATATCCAGCTTACATTGGTGCAGCAAATTCCTCTCACCGGCGCTGTCATTGTGACGACGCCGCAGGAGATTTCTCTTGCAGATGCCCGCAAGGGATTAATGATGTTCAACAAAGTGAACGTTCCGATTTTAGGCATCATTGAAAACATGAGCTATTTTATGTGTTCGCACTGCGGACACCGCGAAGATATTTTTGATGCCGGCGGCGGACGGCGTGCGGCGAAAGAATTGAACGTGCCGTTTCTCGGTGAAATTCCTATTGATACTAATATTCGTGTCGGCGGTGATATCGGCCGGCCGCTTGTTGAATCGGACCCGAAGAATCCACAGTCGAAAATCATCACGGAAATTGCCCGAAATCTTGCCGCTCAGATAAGCATCAGAAACCTTTCTTCTTCCGGACCGGCAATTGAAATTATGATGGGTAATTCTTCGGCAAACTAACAGTGAGCGATGAAAACGTGGAAGTTGAAACAGAACAATTGAGAGAACGGGTCGCACAGTCTTTGCACAAAGTTCGGCCGTATCTTCAGCTTGATGGGGGAGACGTTGAGTTGGTGGAAGTGACGCCGGACGGAATTGTGAGAGTGAAACTTGTCGGAGCATGCAAAGACTGTCCGATGTCTATCATGACATTGCGGGCGGGAATTGAACGTGCGTTGATGCGTGAAGTCAGCGAAGTGAGGAGAGTGGAAGCGGTGATCGGGTGAGGTTAGTGTTTTAACTGAACGTCGAACAATTTTTTTTCTTTGATTTGTACAATTCTTCCCTGCGCTTTGCGAACCAGATCGTAATTGTGAGTTGCCATCAATATCGCAGTACCGCGCGCATTAATTTCTTTCAGGATTTTCAAAATTTCCAGAGATGCAGCGGGATCAAGGTTTCCCGTCGGTTCATCAGCAAGAAGAAGGAATGGTTCATTCACCAGCGCCCGGGCAATTGCCACCCGCTGCCCTTCGCCGCCGGAAAGCTGATGCGGCATGCTGTTCCTCTTATGGCTTAATCCGACGCTGGCGAGAACGTTCAACACTTTTTTCTTGACATCGGCTGTGCGGGAGTTCGTGACGTAGAGGGAAAAGGCGACGTTGTCGTACACCGACCTGTCATCGAGTAATTTGAAGTCCTGAAAAACAATTCCAAGTTTCCTTCGGAGAAAAGGAATTTCCTTGCGCTTAATTAAGGACGAAACGAAGTTGCCGACTGTTACGGTTCCGCTTTGCGGAAAAATGTCCATGTACAGCAAACGAAGCAATGTGCTCTTTCCGCTTCCCGTTGTTCCAACCAATGATACAAATTCGCCGGTTTTGATGTCGAGAGTGATATGGTCGAGCACAAGATTGTTGTTGAATGAGACTGTCGCATTCATCACTCTTGCCATAGAAGTTGTCGCGGCGCTCATGGGGCTTTACGGATTTTTTGGGCGGATCGTAACGATGGTTCGCGCAAGATGGATAGCAGCAATCATACTTCCCGGTTCAGCAATACCCTTTCCGGCGATGTCATAAGCGGTGCCATGATCAGGCGAAGTGCGAACGATTCTCATGCCTGCCGAAAAATTTACTCCTTCATGGAAGCCTTGCATTTTCAGCGGGATCAACCCTTGATCGTGGTACATGGCAAGAATCGCATCGTAGGAATTTGATTTCAGGGTCGCAAAGAAACCGTCGGCAGCGAAAGGTCCCACCGCATTGATGCCTTTTTCCCGTGCTTTTTCAATGGCAGGGTGGATGATTTCTTTTTCTTCTGTTCCGATCGCTCCGTTCTCGCCTGCGTGAGGATTCAGTCCGAGCACTGCAATTCTCGGCGCTTCGATTCCGAAATCATTTTTGAGAGAGGAATGAATGGTTTCCAATTTTTCAAGGACTCGTCCGAGGAAAATATTTTCGGCAATTTGGCGAACCGGCACATGAATCGTTACAAGACCGACGCGCAGTGTTTTTGCAACGAGAATCATTGTAACGCGTTCAGAACGGCTGAGCATAGCAAGCATTTCTGTCTGTCCGGGGAAGTTGTAGCCTGCGATGTGCAATGCCTCTTTTGAAGTGGGTCCCGTTACCATGGCATCAACATGGTTTTGCAGGCACAATTGAACGCCGCGTTCAAGAGAAATACCGGCGCACACACCGGCGTCGGGAGCGGCCTTGCCGAGCTGCACATTTTTTTCCGATCCGTTATAGACATTAACGACGGGAATTTCCTGCGGAGTTACTTCCTCGGTTGGCGCACTAACAGCTTTAAGCTTGAGCTTCGTTTTGAATTTCCTATTGTAAAAATTAAATATCTCGGCTGAGCCGATAAGTACCGGAGCAATGGATTTCCGAACCGATGGGGAAGCAAGGCTTTTGAGTATGACTTCGGGTCCGATGCCGTTGAAATCTCCGATAGTGATGCCGATGCGTGGTTTCATTTTTTCTCTGCAAGAACGAGTTTATAATTTCCCTGTCTGCTTGGGTCTTCAAAATAAAATTTCTTCTGTAACGAACTATATGTCCAGATTTCTTTTGGAACGCTGTTGGGCTGCAAGAATCGCTCGATATTCGACGGCGCTCCATTGAGAATGTACACTTTCCCTCTGTCGGTCAAAACGCCATCTTCTTCTTTCAAAGTTCTGAACGCGGCTGCAACGTAATCAACACGGCGGAAATATTCTGCCATCATTTCGTTGTATGCCGTTTCCGGCGTCGGGTCGCGACGTTTCCAGAAATCTTCAAACGCCTCAATGCGTGCTTTGCGATTCCCGCTTTGCAAGTGATCATACTCGCTGTCGGTCGTGATGTATCGCATTGCTTCAACTGCAAAATCTAAATTCGTCAGCGATGCGGGCATGTCCAGCCACCGCACCGTGAATGGATGCCATACGGTTGCTGTATCGCGGCCTTCGAAATGAATTTTCAGGCTGTAGTGTCCTTGCGGTAATTGCTCCGTGTGAAGAATGCCGTACACCCAGCCGGTGCCGGCATGCGGCTCAAGGAGATATGAAATAGTGTGAGCGCTGTCGTAGCGAAGAGCAACGCCGGTATTCGCAAAGAAGGTATAATGGAGCAGTGTGTCGTTTTGAGCGAACGATTTTTCTTGTTCCTCATTTCTCATTCGTACAATTTCATAATGTATCGCCGCAGTTGAATCTTTTCCAGCGACGCTGATCAGAATGCCGGTATTTTTTCCGAAGTGTGTGCCGCTGCCGAGGTTCAACAATGTGAATTGTGAATTCGGTTCAGATTGTGTCAACGGATTGACAAAAATGAGAGATGAGCGGGCTATGCTTTTTTCGTTGAACGAAGGAACGAAGAGTGTGCGATGATCATCCCGAAAATGCCGTTCTGATTGTTTGTCATCAACGTGGTAAATAAGTTTATATTTTCCGGGCAACAGCAAAAAAGTTGTGTTGCCTTGATAATAATCATTTTTCAACAGAGCGGCGTCAGCTGTTTCCGATTGAAGATGAATTGTTTTAATGTCGCGCGTCACCGGCGTATCGTTGGAATCGAGCACTTCAACACCAAGTTCGCCGCTGGCCGTAAATGAATTCGCCGGTTCACCGAATTGATGAGTGAAAACGAAAAAATCGTAGCGCACACGAAACGCAATATCAACCCGCACTGCGATTGAATCGCCGGCAATCAGGTTTGATTCAAAACTGATAAGATTCGGGAAATCCCGCTCTGCCATCTGTTCGCGTTCTTGTGCGGTCAGTGCGGCTGAGCCGATCAACAGGCACATGATGATATGTGCGATGATCTTATGCGTATTTGATGTCATGAAGGAAAAGTCCATCCTGCTTTCCAATAATTTTTTGAGGATTTAGAATATTGTGAGGATCAAAACAATTCTTGATTTCTTCAAAAAGGGAGTACATCTCGTTGCCGAATGATCGCTTCAAAAACGGTGTGCGCACAAAGCCGTCGCCGTGTTCGCCAGAGAGCGAGCCATCGAGATGCATGATGAGATCGAAGACTTCGCGCGTTGCCGCTTCAAGCTTTGTACGGCCATTTTCAGTTTCAATTTCGACGAATGTAGAACAGTGAATGTTCCCTGACCCAGCATGCCCGTACAAGGTGAAGGGGATCGAATGCGAATCCAATATCCGTTTTAAGCCTTTCATGTACGCCGGAAGATTTTCGACCGGCACAATGCCGTCTTCGATGGTAGAAATTTTGTGCAATTCCGAGTGCAGGGTATGCAGTTTCACCGATACTTCTTCTCGTAATCTCCAGACGGCGTTACGCTCGTCGTCGCGATCAAGCAAGATCCATCGCGAAAGCAATCTGTGCTTTTGCAGGACGGAATGCAGCGCTTCCGCAGAAAAGGCTAATTGTTCTTTCGATTCCCCTTCAAATTCAAACAGCAGCATCGTCTGGAAGTTGCCTTCAATGAAACGGTCAATTGTTTCGCTCATTCCTTTCCCGATATCGGTATAGGATTTGTCGAGCAATTCAATTGCAGCAGGGGAAAATTCAACAGCGATTTGCGTTGCTTCCGCAGTTGCTTCGTATGTCGGAAAGTAGGCAACGGCAGCGAGCGCTGCATCCGGAAGCGTGTGGAGCCGAAGAGTCGCTTCGGTAGCAATGGCGAGTGTTCCTTCTGAGCCGCACAACAAACGCACCGCATCGAAATTTCCGTTATCGAAAGCTTCATACACGTTATAGCCGCTGGAGTTTTTTGTTACGCGCGGCTTTCTTTGTTCGATCAAAGTTTGATGGGATTGAAGAATTCGTTTGGCGCCGGAGAAGATTGCCGCTCCATCGTCTGTCAGGATGTTCGATGATTCCTGTGGAAATACCTCTGCGGTATCTCCGTTTGAAAGAACGACCGAGAGTTGTGTAACCTGGTCTTTCGTTGCGCCGAAACGGAGTCCGTGGGCGCCTGATGCGTTGGTTGCGATATTCCCGCCGATGGTACAGAGTTTTGCACTTTGCGGATCAATGGGATAATATTTTCCGAGCGGCTGCAATAACATATTGATATCGTACAAAACACAGCCCGCTTGTACTGTTACGCTGGAGGTGTCGTCAGAAATTTTGACGACATGGTTCATATATTTTGTGAAATCGAGAACAATGCCCAGCCCTACGGCCTGGCCGACCAAACCTGTACCGGCTCCGCGCGGAATAACGGCAATGTGGTTCTCGTGACAAAAACGTACAATGTGTTGAACATCTTCCTTGTCTTTTGGAGCGATAACACCTATGGGCATCACTTTGTACATACACATTGCTGTGCTGTACGTTGTACGCGTTTCATCATCAAACCACACCTCGCCTTTGACGAGGTTCTGTAATTCGTTTTCTATCGAAGTAAATCGTGCAATCATTACAATAATTTTATTTTCTCTTCAAAAGATATAAATATAGCGGTGGAAACGCAAGACGGATACAGTATGATCTTTCCCCCAAAATTTGTGTGGAAAAGGAAGGTCATATCTAAATTTTACAACTGCCCCATCAAGTTCGTCGCTTCTTGTTTGCAACGGCTGCTTACATCGCAAGAAGTGACGCCTGGATCACTTCATCATGGCGGGAGCGAATGATGGAGACCGTTTCATCAGAAGGTTTTGCATCTAACCGCAAAGTGCAGCAAGCGGTTTGTTCACCGTCGAAGATGACGTTCTCTATTTCTTGCACATTAATGTGTGATCGCTTTAAATCTTCAAGAACAGCCGCAAGAACGCCCGGCTTATCGAAGTGGCGCACAACAAGCTGCCATTTCGCTGCAGTTTTTTTTGCGCGGTTGACCCAATGCCGCACTGTCCCTTGATGAAGATATTCGTCAATGATTGCAACAACTTCTGCTGCAACGGCATTTTGCGCCTGATTTGTCGACGCCCCGATGTGATGCGTACCATAGACGTTCGCGAGAGCGGCAAGTTTGCTGTTAAAGGTGCCGCTTTTTTCTTCGGGCTCGTGCATGAAAACATCAGCACCGATGCGGATTTGTCCGGCAGAAGCGGCATCACACAACGCCGCTTCGTCGGCAATTTCCGGACGGGATGTGTTGAGAAAAATTGTACCCGGCCTCATTGATCGGATAATCTCGCGGTTGATGATGTTGCGCGTTTCAGGTTTGAGTGCAAGATGGACAGAAATGATATCGCAGCGCGGAACAAGCACCTCCACAGAAGAGGCGTATTCAATTTCAAGATCGCGCGCCTTTTCCGGCGTCAGCGAACGCGACCATGCAATAATATTCAAACCGAATGCTCGTGCGCGTTTGATTACCTCTTTGCCGATCTGACCTACGCCGATAATTCCTATCGTTTTGCCGAACAGCCCGTCGGCTTTTGAGTATTCGGCTTTGTTCCATTTGCCGGCGTGAAGATCAGCGACATTTTCTACAACCCGGCGGTCAAGCGAACAAAGAAGCGCCATGGTCAACTCGGCAACTGCGATTGAGTTTTTCCCCGGGCAATTGGCAACGTAGATGCCCCGCGCGTTTGCGGTTTTGATGTCTATGTTGTTGACGCCCGCACCGGCACGAATGATAAGACTGAGATTGTTCGCTGCTTCGATGCAATCGTGATGCACTTCTGTTGAGCGCACAACGAGAACGGAAGCGTCATTAATATTTCCCGATAGTTCTTCCGATTTAAGTTTCGGTTTGTACACGACTTCAACGCCAAGGTTGATAATATCGCTGATGTATTGCTGCGGAAAAGAATCTGCAATGAGTGTTTTCATGGAAAGTCTCCTTGAGTGTCCAATGCAAAAGTAGTGAGGAATTTTCTGAGAATCAACAACAGGGAAAAACTTTGAGAGTTATACTTCGATCACTTTGCCGATCTCTGCGGCGTGTACTTTTGTTCCGGGAAAATCTTTGAGGATGGAAAATCCCATCCAATCAATTGCTTCCGGTTCGCCGTGAATGAGAATAACACGGTTAGGCGTCGTGCGCCGCACAATATCAATCAATCCGTCACGCATACTGTGAGCGGTAAAATGGAAGCGTTCAATTGCGCACCGAACCTGCTGCGGCTGCGAAAAATCAGTCAGTTGAATTTCCTTTCCGCGCTGCGCAGTTGCGATGCGGTATCCCGGCGTGTCAGGATCCATATATCCGACGGTGAAGATAGCGTGATGCCTTTGGTTAAGCCAATGTTGGGCGAGCTTGAATGAGAGTGTTCCTTCCACCATCATGCCGCTTGTGGCAAGAATGATTGACGGGTGCTGCACGAGTTCCTCCATGCGCTCGATTTCAAAGATATCACGCTGCACCACATCCGCAAATTCGAATTCTTTATCCATACGGCGAACAACGTAGCGATTCCGGTCATAGACGGCGCAAATTTTCCGGGCGATACCGCCTGTGTAGATATCCGTTTTAACCATGGCGCCCTGTTCCATCAGTTTCCAGATCATCGCAAGCATTTCCTGCATTTTTCCCAAAGCAAACACCGGAATTAAAATTGATCCGCCCTTTTCGATGACGTCGTTGGAAAGTTGAGCGAAGCGTTGTGCTTCATCTTCCCATTCAAGAAATGTGGAGGGGTCTGCAGCGCCTTGAGTGCATTCGAGCAGTAATGTGTCAACATGCATGTGGGGAATTTGTGCGCCGCGCGTCAATGTCTGATTTCTCATCTTAACGTCGCCGGTGTAAAACATTGTGTGATGATCATGCTCGAGGAGAATTCCGGCAGACCCGATGACATGGCCCGCATCCCAGAACGAAGCGCGCACGGTCGAGTTGTTTCCGTTTTGATAACTGTTGATGTCAAACCGCTCTTCATACGCGTGATATTCAATGCTCTGAATAAGTAAATCAATTTCTTCATGTGTATAAGGTCTCAGTGGATCATCTTCTGCTAATTCTTCCTGCAAAATCGAGACGGAATTATGGAGAGTGAGTTCGGCAATGGCGCGGGTTTGCGGTGTTGCAACAATGCGTAGATAGGGAAAGCGCTGCACTAAGTAAGGAAGGGAGCCGATGTGATCTTCATGTGCGTGTGAGATCAGCACAGCGTCGACCGGAAGATCGTTCATCATGTTAAAATTCGGTACTGAGTCGGCACCCTTTTTTCTTGGGTGCATTCCCGCATCAAGTATGATGCCCGTGCCCTCAAGATCGACGTGAAAACACGATGCACCAATTTCGCCTGCGCCGCCAACCGGAAGAAACCGGATCATAGATCTATCGTGAAATGAACGGTCATAAGACAGGATTACCGATGAACATTTTTCAGGAATTCGACAAGCAGCCGCACGCCGACTCCGGAACCGCCCCGCGGCGCATAATCGAGCGCTTCTTCAAGAATTGCCGTTCCGGCAATATCGAGATGAATCCATTTGTAGTCGCCGATAAATTTTTTTAAGAACCAGCCGGCGGTGATCGCGCCTCCCCAACGGCCGCCGACATTTTTGACATCTGCAACATCGCTTTTGATTTGTTTTTCGTACTCGTCAAACAGCGGAAGCTGCCACACGCGCTCGTAAGTTTTTTCTCCGGCAGTCTTCAGATCGTCCATCGCAGTCTGATCATTTCCCATCATGCCGCTTGCAAGATGTCCGAGTGCAACGACACACGCACCGGTCAATGTGGCAAGGTCAATAACGAGTTCCGGTCTATATTGTGATGCATAACCGAGCGCATCGGCGAGAATCAATCTTCCTTCAGCGTCGGTGTTATCAACTTCAGAAGTCATTCCGTTGTAATGGCGGATAATATCGCCCGGCTTAATGGCACTACCGCTCGGCATGTTTTCAACAGCAGGAATCAATCCGATAACGTGAACAGGGATTTTCAATTGTGCAATTGCTTCGAAAGTGCCGATGACAGCCGCGCCGCCGCTCATATCCATTTTCATTTCCGCCATGCTTGCGGCAGGCTTAATCGAAATTCCGCCTGTGTCGAACGTTACTCCTTTGCCGACGAGAACAATGGTGCCGTGTTTTTTTGCCTTCACATTGTACTCAAGAATAATGAATCGCGGCGGATTCTCGCTTCCTTTGCTGACACCGATAACGCCTCCCATTTTCAGACTTTCAATCTTACGCTTATCGAATATTGTAACACTGAACCCATATTTTTTCCCTGATTGCAAGGCGTGGTCGGCGAGTGTTTCAGGATAAATTTCATTTGACGGCGCGTTTTCCAGATCGCGCGTATGATACACAGCTTCGCACAACATCGTACCGTTTTTGGCACCGATGTGAATTTCTTTTTCGAGCCGGGAGTTGGGGGTAATTATTTCAATGCTGTGTAATTTCTTCTTTTCATTGTTTGGCTTCTGATATTTATCGAATTTGTAGAGCGAAAGAATTGCTCCCTCCACAATTGCTTGTGAAATTTCTGCAGCCGCCAGAGTTTCACTTGTCACCGGTTCGGGAAGCAGAATGGCAAGTGAAGCTGCCTTGAGGCTCGATGCTTTTTTTGCCGCTGTCGCCGCTGCTCTTCGGAATTTTTCTAATGTCAGTTTTTTTGATTCTCCGATGCCGATGAGCAAAAGGCGCGGCGAGTTAATCAACGATTCCGTGTACAGCGTGATGGATTCATTTTCTTTTCCAGTGAATTCATTAAGCTGGATCGCGGTCTCAATTTTTTTACGGAGTGCGGAAGGAAAATTTTCCATCAGCTTTTTGTGCTCTGTTTTTTCTGCCGCCTGCGGCGCCATGTTCCATTCGGAAAAGAAGACAGCCACAGCGTCACGCCGTGTAGTGCTTATCGTTCCGTGTATTGTTGTGACTTTGATGTCCATGATGTTCTCCGGAGAAAATGTTCAGGCAAAAAACTAATGGTCAGCCCGTGCGTACACTATTGCGCGTTCCACAACCTGTTGTACAAATTCGCTTAAACCTGTTGCGTGTTTACGCGCTCCGGCTGCATTTTTATGGCCGTTGCCGCCGAATTCCTTTGCCAATTCATTCGCTGCAATGCTTCCTTTAGAACGAAAACTCACCTTGACGCCGTCTTCCAATTCTACAAACAATAATCCGATAACAACGCCGCCGATGCTCATAGTTTGATTGATCATATTGTCCGTGTCGGCTTCCACTGTTACAGTTTCTGCAAATGCAGAGCGGGGGAGAACCATGTACGCGACTTTTCCATCTGCAGCAGTTTTGAGCGACTCCAATGCCTTGCCCAATAATTTTAACTTGTTGATACTTCCTTCCTCGAATATTTTTTGATACAGCGCCGAAGGATCAACGCCGCGCGCGAGCAGCTCTGCAATAATGCCGTGTGTTTCAACATCGGTTTTCGGAAAACGGAACGAGCCGGTGTCCGTCATGATTGCGACATACAATGCGTCGGCAATTTGCCGGGTGATAGCATGCGGGTCAAGATAGGAAAGGAGGCGGTAAACGATTTCGCCGGTTGCGGGTGAGGATTCATCTATAAGATAAAGATCGGCAAATTCTGCTTGGTCGAGATGATGGTCAATGCAAATTTTGTATGCTTTGCTTTGCAGGACAAAATCTTTCATCGCCGTGAAACGCAGTGGTGAATTTGTATCAGCGACGATAATGACATCGGCATTAGCGATCACGTTCGCGTGGCGCTCACGGGAGAAATGCTGAACGGGATAAATAGAGTTGAGGAAAACGTAATTCGCCGGCGTCTCACTTTGATTGATGACCGCCGCTTCTTTGCCCATGCTGCGCAGAAATGCGGCAAGTGCGACTTCACTTCCGATGCCGTCCCCATCCGGATTGACGTGCGTTGTGAGAACGAATGAATGTTTCTGTTCAAAAATGCTTTTACACGCTTCAAACCCGCCAGACAACGGCGAGGTCATAGAAAGTTTTGTCATGGCTTAGCAAATAAAAAAGGTGCGGCATCAATATACGAAAATCTTTGATACCGCACCTAACATCTGAGAAACGATGTCGGAGTATTGGATTATTGGAATGTTGATTACAGCGGTCTCCAATTATCCATTCATCCATCAATCCATTTATCTAATTTACTGTATCGTCCAGGTTTCTCCGGAGCTCAATAATTTTTCCAGGGTCCCTTTTCCGCGCTTTTGAATTGCGGTCTCGATTTGCTTTGACATCATCTCGTCATACGTCGGGCGTTCGATGCTCTGGAAAATTCCGACCGGGCGCGGAAGTTTCTCCTGATATGTCATGTTGGCAAGAATGAATGCCAGTGTCGAATCTTTTTCGTTATGCACGATCAGATCGTTGACCGAATGCTTTCCGTCTTTCAGAGAAACAACCGTCGGCGTGAATCCGTCGAGGTGAATTCCTTTGTCTTTTTCTTTTCCGAAAATGAGGGGCTTACCATGCTCAAGGTACAGCACGTTCTCATCGCGTGTTTCTTTTTCAGTGAGCGCAAAGAAAGCACCGTCGTTAAACACGTTGCAGTTCTGATACATTTCCACAAACGAGGTGCCTTTATGTTCCGCCGCGCGTTTCAATACCGCTTGCATGTGTTTCGGATCTCTGTCCATTGACCGCGCAACAAATGTGCAGCTTGAGCCGAGCGCCAATGCCGCGGGGTTGAACGGATAATCAATCGAGCCGAACGGCGTTGACTTCGTTACTTTGCCTTTTTCCGACGTCGGTGAATATTGTCCCTTCGTCAATCCGTAAATTTGATTATTGAAGAGTATCACGTTCACGTCAACGTTGCGGCGCATCAGATGAATCATGTGATTGCCGCCGATGCTTAATCCGTCGCCGTCACCCGTTACGACCCAAATCGAAAGATCGGGACGCGCCATTTTTAATCCTGAAGCAATTGCGGTTGCGCGGCCGTGAATGCTGTGGAAGCCGTACGTTTCCATGTAATACGGAAAGCGGCTTGAACAGCCGATACCCGAAATGAAAACCATCCGCTCACGCGGAATATTCAAATCGGGAAGAATGCGCTGCGTTTGTGCGAGAATAGAATAATCGCCGCAGCCCGGACACCAGCGAACATCCTGATCCGACTGAAAATCTTTTGCGGAGACTTTCGCTGCCCCAACGGGATTTCCAACCGGTGTGGCGGCTGCTTTTGCGTTTGAAAGAATTTCGTCAACAAGAACACTCATAACTTACTTACCTCCTAAAATTTCGTCAATTTTCTTTTCGATCTCGGATGATTTGAACGGCAAGCCCTGAATTTTGTTCAACCCGACTGCCGGCACAAGATATTTTGCCCGCAGGATTTTTATGAGTTGTCCCATATTGATTTCCGCGACCAGCACGTTCTTAAAGTTGTACAGAATCTCGCCGATATTTTTTTGCAGCGGATTCAGATAATGAAGATGAAGCTGTGAAACCGATTTTCCTTCTGCGCGCTTTTGCTCAACGGCAGTGCGAATCGCGCCGTACGTTCCGCCCCAGCCGACAACGAGCAAGTCGCCTTTTTCATCCCCTTCAACTTTTGCCAAAGGAATATCGTTGGCAATGCGCTCGACTTTTTCTGCGCGCAAACGTATCATCCGCTCGTGATTTTCCGGATCGTAGCTGACGTTTCCGGTTTTATCCTCTTTTTCCAATCCGCCGATGCGATGTTCAAGTCCCGGTGTTCCGGGAATTGCCCATTCGCGCGCCAGCGTTTTTTCATCACGCAAGTAGGGGAGATAGCCGTTCGGATCGGTACGGAATTTCGGAGAAATATCCGGCAAGCTTTCCGGACTTGGAATGAGCCACGGTTCTGATCCGTTGCCGAGATAACCGTCGGAAAGGAACAACACAGGCGTCATGAATTTTAACGCAATGCGGCTCGCTTCGAAGACGGAATAGAAGCAGTCGCCCGGCGTTGATGCGGCGACAATAGGAACAGGCGCTTCGCCGTTGCGTCCGTACATTGCCTGCAAAAGATCTGCTTGCTCCGTTTTTGTCGGAAGTCCGGTGCTTGGGCCGCCGCGCTGAATATTCACAATGACCAGCGGAAGTTCGACCATCACTGCCAAACCGATGGCTTCGGTTTTCAACGCAAGGCCCGGACCGCTTGTTGTTGTCACAGCAAGCGCGCCGCCGAACGATGCGCCGATGGCGCTTGTGACTCCAGCAATTTCATCTTCTGCCTGAAATGTTTTCACGCCGTACTGTTTGTACATCGAGAGGTCGTGCAAAATGTCGCTCGCAGGAGTGATGGGGTAGCTGCCGAGAAACAAGTCGAGCGTTGCTTTATTTGCCGCAGCAACCAACCCAAGCGCAGTTGCCTGATTTCCGGTGATGTTGCGGTATTTTCCATGTGCAAGAGTGGCAGGTTTAACATCGTACCGCACGCTGAAAATTTCCGTTGTCTCGGCAAAATTCCATCCGGCTTTCAGCACACGAATGTTCGCTTCGGCAATGTCCGCTTTCGATTTGAATTTATCATTCACCCATTCGATCGTTGATTCAATCGAGCGGTTGTAGATCCAATACATCATGCCGAGCGCGAAGAAATTTTTTGTGCGGTCAACAATTTTCTGCGGAAGATTCATGTCCGCTAATGCAAGGGTGGTCAGCTTTGTAATGTCAACCTGGAAAACCTGATATTTTGAAAGTGAATCGTTGTTCAACGGATTCGCTTCGTATCCTGCAAGCTTCAGATTTTTGTCGTTGAATCCATCTGTGTTGACGATAATGGATCCGCCGTTCACTAAACTGCGCAAGTTTACTTTCAGAGCCGCCGCGTTCATTGCAACGAGCACGTCGCATTGGTCGCCGGGAGTGTTGATTTCTTTGCTTCCGAAATGAATTTGAAAACCGCTGACGCCGAACAGTGTTCCTTGCGGCGCGCGGATTTCGGCGGGATAATCCGGCAGTGTGCTCAGATCATTTCCCATAATTGCCGAAGTATTGGTGAATTGTGTTCCGGTAAGTTGCATACCGTCGCCTGAATCGCCGGCAAACCGTATCGTTACCTCTTCAAGCGATTTCGTAGTTTTAGCCATTGTGTGTTGTGCCTTTGCTCAAATTAAAGTGAAGTAAAATACTTTTTGTGTTGTAGATTTTTTAGAAATTAGGCAAATGCCGTGCCAGTATAAAAGAATCGAACATTGGTAGCCGCAGACTTTAAGTCTGCGGGTCTTCCTGAGAATAGGAAACACCCCGCCTTTTCTTCTCAGAATTGCCGCGGCGTTACCTTGCTAACATTGTCTTAATTAAAAAGTTAATCCATTTGGCTGTGAAAATCAAGGAAGCTATCATCCGCTATATTTAACAAGAGAAGAACGAGGAATGTTCTGTACGGTAGAGTCACTTCTATATTGCAATTCGTTTTAATGTTCTGTACAATAGAGCGGTTGTTGAATTGGGATTCCTTACAAGGGCGGTAACCATGGGAACTTTCAAAACATAATGTTCCCAAATTTTAGAGAAGTAATATATTCAGTTAAGGACAATGAAATCCTTGAATAAAATTTCTTTGATAGCTCCTTGCGGAATGAACTGTAACATTTGCATGGCTTATTTGAGAGAGAAAAACAGATGTGTCGGTTGCAGGGGAACAAACACTAATAAGCCGGTTACACGTGTCAGATGTAAGATTAAAACCTGCAAAGTTTTTAGGAAAGGCGAAGCAAAGTTCTGTTTCGAATGTAAGAATTTTCCCTGCGATAATTTGAAGCATTTAGACAAAAGATATCGTACCAGATACAATATGAGTATGACTGAAAATCTCGAAAATATTCGGGGTTTTGGTATCAGACAATTTCTAAGAAAAGAAGATTTGAAATGGACATGTGACGAATGTGCAGGTACGATTTGTGTTCATAAAGGCGCTTGTATCGAGTGCGGGAAGAAATATTCTGCACAAACTCTAACCGTTCGCTCACGCTGATGTAACGCTTCTTTGTCTGGAATATTCTTCAGGGCTTCAGTGATATGAATGAGCAAATTTTCCATGCCTTTGTCTCTGCGATCAACAAACATGATGTTGACAAAATTTATTCGCTCATGTCAGAAGGTCATATATTTATTGACTCTCAGGGAAATGAGGTTATAGGCAAAGATAAAATGAGAGCGGGATGGGTAGGATATTTTCAATGGTTTCCCGATTACATGATTGAAATTACAAAAGTATTCGTGAGCGGAGACACCGTTGCCGCTTTTGGTTTTGCAGAAGGAACATTTCAAGGCTCAAAGGAAAGAAAAGAGAATTACTGGCGTCTTCCCGCTTCTTGGAAAGCTGTCATCAAGAACGGAAAGATTCATCTATGGCAAGTGTATGCCGGCACAAAAATTCCCTTTGACATTATCTCTAAGAATAGAGAGCAATAACCGTCGCAGCTTAGCTCCGAACCGTTAGGAGGCAACGCATCCTATGAAACGTTTCATTTTTTTCCAAACAGCTTTACTGTTTTTTTCTTTTGTTGCGACTTTTGCACAGTTCCCGTTGGATGTGGCTACAGGAATACATTATGGCACGAACGTATCTCAAAATGTTGAGAAAAATCTCCTCGAAGAATATTGGGGGCCGAGTTTAGATATCGGTGTTCGTTCAAATGTACAAATGGCGGATTGGATCAACATTGTACCTTCAGTTTTTTATAATCATTATCTGTTTAACAGCTACTATCAAACTGGCAATTATTCCGACACGGAAAGAGTTTTCGTCAGTTCGTCGGGAGAGAGTGCAAATGTTATTCGTGCAACGGTAGAATTGCAACTCATTGATCAATCTTCAAAATTTGCAAAACCTTACTGCAACATCGGCGGCGGGTATGTACATGAGCATCTTGGAACCATCCACGGACGGGTGGAATACATGAAGTACGTTAAGTATTCCAAAGACATAAAACTTTCTGATAACAGCTATTTTGCTTACACGATTGGAGTCGGAGGAATAGTCTCTCTGTTCACCGATTTTGTTATGGACTTTTCGGTCAAGTATTATTCCAATGCCGCCGAGCGATCTTATTGCTTGTTCGATCTCGGCATTGCATACAACCTGCTGAAAGGTTTCTGATTAATCAGTTAGGCAGGTATTTCCTACCTGTCAAAAAAACTAAAAGGTGGGTATGAAAAAGATTACAAGTTTACTATTCATTGCAATAGTTATTTCAGTTTTCTTTGCGTGCAAGCAGCCAACCGATCCCAATTCCAATCTTTTTACCGAAGCGGAAGTTGACACGACACTCCATTTTCAGGTTATACAGGAAGGGAATCTGACCATCTTTACAGTGGATAAATATCAGACAACGATTGTAAGAATATCTAAAATCTCATCATATATTTATTCAGAGCGTCCGACGAGAAGTCTTGAACAGATTGCAAATGACAGCGGCTATTCTCTAATTGTCAATGGCTCGTTCTTCGATCCTTTGTACGATGATACTGTCGCTCACACCGGACTTCACTACAGACATGCAGGGTATTTGAAAATAAATAATTCAGTTTATGAAGATATGAAAGACGACAGACAGCTTTCACGCCTCTTTGCATATAGCACTACGAGAAACATTGTTGATTACTTCACTGTCAACGAGCTGGAAAAGACGAAGGATTACGATTTGGTTATTCAAACCGGTCCTCAGATTATTTCGAATAGTGAGGTAGATACCGCAAGCATTAATTCATCAATCAACGGTAATAGACAGGCGAGACGCACAGTATTTGCCTCTATAGATGGAAAAGAATTTTATGTTGCCATCACGTTATATGCTGTTACACTTACGGAGCTTGGTACAATGCTTCGCTCAACCGGTTTATTTAAGAAGAATTTATCCGTTATAGATTTTGATGGCGGTCCTTCCACCAGAATTTATATCAAAAATCATCATGAGTTAGACTTCAATGCTAACATGTCGTGGCCTCTGTTGTTATGTGTGAAATGAAGATGCAATCCGACTGGTGAGATTAAGCTGCTTACTGTTTTTGGGATTGAAGTTCACTTCTCCAATACTTATATTTTTTAAAGTAACAATTAGGTGTTCATGAGATTATTCGTTACAGTAGCGTTTATTTTTCTTTTACGGGGCATTGAAATTGAACCTGCGTTCGGGCAAATTTCCACAGGCACTATACGCGGCACAATTCGGGATATTCACACTCCGGTAGAAAAAGAGCTCCGCATTTTGCTGAACGAGGCGACGACCCATACACTCGTTCAGGAAACATCTCCCGTAAGCAATGGCTCGTTTGTTTTCCGGAATGTTCCTTTCTCCACGTACGATATTACTGTGATGTTAGATTCCGTTTTGCTTGCCGGAAGGCGCGTCGTCATCTCTTCACCGATTCCCAAAGATATCGTCATTGATTCGCTTCGTGAATATGAGCTTCAGGGAATTGTGATCGAAGGAAATGCGTACGCTCAAACTTCTTCTCATCTTCAAACGCGTACGTTATTGACTGCGGCATCAATCGAAAATCTTGAGTCCGACGGGAATTCAAAAAAAATCGAGCGCATTCTTCTTTCTACGCCCGGCGTTGTGCCGGATGAAGACGGACGAATGCACGTGCGCGGGGAAGATGCACAGTTGCAGTACGTAGTTGACGGTATTCCGATCACGGGAAATCTTACCCGCGTTTATTCAAGCCTGTTCAACGCATCGCTCATCAAAGCAATTGATATTCAAACCGGCGCGCTCAATGCGGAATACGGAGTTGCTGCTGCCGGTGTTCTCGCCGTAACAACGAAATCCGGATTTGATGAACCGCTTTTCGGCAGCGCTTTGCTGACCTATGGTTCGTTCGGCGCGGTCGAGCGTTCGCTTCAGCTCGGCGGAAATTTGAACGGACACGCCGCGCTCTATCTTGCCGGTTCAAGCTGCGCATCAAATCGTTATCTCGATCCTGTCTCAGGATTTTCTCCGATTCACGATCAAAGTGAAACAAATTCTTTCTTTGGAAAACTGAATTTCCTGACAAGCGATAAGCTCGACATTACGATGCTCGGAAGTTATGACAATACGCGGTACGAAATTCCAAACGGTGTAGTGAAAACGCCAGAACAGGATCAGATTCAGAATTTGCGGGATTATCTGCTCGGCATTCGTGCAACATTGATGTTGAATTCGTTTTCGTTAATGAGCGTTGTCGGATATTCGCGTTACGCGCACAGCCTTGTCACAAGCGGCGGCATGAAACAGATTCTCACATCGGATGACGCTCTCAAAGCGATTCACGAAAACGAAAAATTTTTTATCGGAGCGGATCGAACGAACACAACAAACGGCGCTCAGGCAGAATATGCGTCGCGGAGCAATTTCTTCTCGCTTCATCATGCAATCAAAATTGGCGTTGACGGCGAAGTCTATCCGCTTAAAGAATTTTTCACATTTGCAGTAACCAATCCCGCACTTTCAGATCCGAATGTTCCTGGGGGTGATGTTCGGTATGCGCCATACGATCTTACGAAGGGCGGCACGCCCTTTCATGTTGACCGCGCTAAAACCGGAACGCGCTTTTCCGCTTACGCGCAGGATCAAATTGCAATGAACAAGTGGGTGCTGAACGCCGGGCTTCGGTACGACGAGTTCAATTTGCTTGAGCGGGAATCGGCGCTGTCGCCGCGCGTGAACATTGCCTACCTTTGGAACGACAATCTTACTTTCCGTGCTTCGTATAATAGAATTGTGATGCAAGCGCCGCTCGAAAATATTCTTGTCTCGAGTTCTGACGAAGCGCGAATGTTGACTGGCGCAGAACAGGGGAATGTTCCGACGAATGTTCGCAGCGAACGCGAGCACGTGTTTGAACTCGGCGGCATGTACAAAGTAAACGACTATCTCGATCTTGATTTGAACGGCTACAGCAAGATAATCGACAATTTTATTGTCAAAGTCGAGCTTGGAAATTCCGGGATCATTTTTCCCGTCAACTTGAAAAAAGGCTTCGTCGGTGGAGGAGAGTTGACTGCGCGTTTGCACGATTGGAAAAATCTTTCCGGCGAAATGACGGTCACAACGGCGACGTCGCTCGGCATCAAGCCTTCTGACGGTTCATCTCCAATTGCCGCCGGATTAATTCTCGGCGAAGAAGGACACAACTATTCTCAACCGTTTGGCGGCGAAGATATGTTTCCGACAGAACACAATCAGCTTCTCACTGCCGTGCTTCATTTGTCGTACGCGTTTTCAGAAGAATTTTCTGCGAACCTCGGTGCACGGTTCGATTCCGGCTTACCGTTCGATCTTGTGGACAGCACAGGCAAAGGACTTGATGAAGCCGCATCGCGTACAGAATTGAAACGCCGGGGATATTCCGATGACGTAATCAATCTGCTTTCGTTGAAGCCGGAATCGCCGGGGTCGCCGGATAAATCTGTCGCTCCGCACGTCGTATTCGATGTCGGAGTGATGTATCAGTTCTCTGTTTCTTCACTGACATTGCGCTCCTCGTTTTCTATTTTGAATGTGCTCGATACGAAATATCTGTATAAGTTTGAATCGAGTTTCGGAGGGACGCACTTTGGTCTCCCGCGCACGGTAATGTTTACACTCGAAGCGTTGTATTGATGCATGGTTTCTCTTGTACAATATCGGTTGCAAGAGAGAGTGATTGTTTGTAGATTGTTCTGCAATGATTTCGAAAAAGAAAATATCAAACATTGTTTCTTCCATTGTCGCGAAGTGCGCTCCGGAAAGAATCATTCTTTTCGGATCATACGCATACGGGAAACCAACCCGCGACAGCGATATTGATTTGTTTGTTGTTGCAAATATTCCCGGACTTGGAGCTGAAAGAATTCGGGTTGTGCTTCGCGCAATCGAGGACAATGTGCCCGTTGACGTGGTGGTCAGGACGCCCGAAGAAGTCGAGCGATCGTTGCAGGGAAGAGACTGGTTCGTAAAGGAGGTCTTTCAAAAGGGAAAAGTATTATATGCACGTTGATACTGAAGCATGGGTCGTTAAAGCTGAAGGAGATTATATCGGCGCTTTAACATTGGTGAAGAAACGGAGCGTAAAAGTTGCCCACCTTACTTGTTTTGCCGCTCAACAATGTGCCGAAAAATATCTGAAAGCGTTTCTTGTTGAGCACAATATCCCTTTTTCAAAAACTCATATTCTTACTAAAGATTTACTCCCACAATGTTTGAAAATTGATGAGGAGTTTTCATCTCTTCATCTACATTTAGAATTTCTTGATCCGTATGCGGTCGAGTTTCGTTATCCGGGGGACATTGTTACACATGCTGAAGCAGTCAATGCTGTGATGAACGCGAAGGCGGTGAGAAAGTTTGTACGAGGAAAACTCGGCATTGAAAAGCAGCGGCGTTTGCTATGATGTAAAAATCCTGTATCTTCGCTGATGCTTTTGTGGTTTGTAGCAAGGCATCAGATAGACTTTATTTGGGTACTCCAATGAAACTGAAATACTTTTTCCTACTTCTTTTCATCTTTTTTTCATCGCATTTTTCTTTTGCGGGAGGTTCCGCACAAATTCAGGACGAACTTTCCTTTGGGGTATCCCATCCAATGAGTACGCCGTACGGAATTGTATTTACAAATTCGATGGCGAACGCAGTCTATCTTACGCACAATGGAATTACGGAAGAATTGTTTTCCGGTCCCGGCTGCGGAATGTATCTGACGCTTTCTTCCGACAAAACGAAGATCGGCTTCAAAAGCATTTCCGCCGATGCACGGCAGGCGCCGGCAGTGTTCGATTTGAATACAAAAGAAACTGCACTGCTTCACGATTATGTGAATCAAGCAGGGCAAGTAAGTTTTTCTGCGAACGGTGAAATTGCATATTCAATCGGGAATGATGTTATCGTTCAAAATGGAATGACCACACGCCGCATCAATCTCGGTGCTTACTCAAACATTGTTGCGCTTTCTTCCGATGGAAAATTTATTGCATTCAGCGATGACCGAAACAAAATATTTATTCTCGATGTAAACTCGCAGCAACGGCGGTGCATTACAACTTCATCGAAAGGGTATTGTTTCCCCTTGTGGTCGCCAACGACGTACCGGTTATGCTATTCAAGTTTAGATGATTCGTTGTTCGTGTATGATGCGAGCGATGAGCAGTCGTATTCTCTCGGCGAAGGAAGCGAGCCGGCATGGTCGAACGATGGTGAAGCATTAGTGTTTGTTCGGAAGGAAGTTGAAAAATATACTCTGCTCAATTCAGATTTGTACAGCGTTTCGTACGATGGGAAAGAAATTATTCGCCTTACCGATACGCCCAACATTTTTGAAACCGAGCCGAGTATTTCTAATGAAGGCAAAATTATTTTCCGAGCCTATAACAGCAATTCGATTTTTGGAGCAACTTTTGCTCGTTCCGTCGGCAATTTGCAAAACGTCGGCACCGTAGCAACAATTGATCGGCAAGCGCTTGTGCCGGAACTGCAGAAAGAATCTTCAAATCCTTCGCTCGAAAAAATTTCAACGCCAGCAGTCTATTTTGAAATGCCGTACACAAATCAAGTGTACGACACGCCGGATTGGTACAACGGCAGCGCTGCATGCGGACCAACCTCGGCGATCATGGTGCTCGCGTATTACAGTTTACTCCCTGCGTGGAATGTGTGGTGCGCGTACTCTCCGCCTGCGCACTGGAGCGCATATGGAAATTATGTCTGCGAGCAGTATCATTTCCGTCAAGTTGATTATGTTTACTCTGCAACAGACCCGAACGGAAAATCTTCGTGGGGCGGATATGGATTTATGTGGACCGGAAGCTACTCTCCCTATTCGCGCATAGTTCAATATTATTCCAATCATGGATTGACAGCGAGCCGCCTGGATGCACCGTCACTCGACACAGTGATAAGCGAAGTGAGCAATGGACATCCGTACACTTTGTGCAACGGCTTGACGACGGCGGGTCATATCATCGTCATCAACGGTGTGGACAGTGTACGGGGAACATTGATTGTCAACGATCCGTATGGAAATAAAAATTCGGGAATTTATCCGAGCAGAAATGGCAAAGGTGTGTCTTACGATTGGCCCGGCTACAACAATGGGCATCAGAATCTCAACACGTCGTGGTGGGGTGTTGCAGTGAGATATACGCCTCCGTCAGTCTGCGATACAGTTGTAGACGATCTTCAATTTGGCAAAGGATTTACTCTCCACAATTCTGCACCGGCTTCAATGTCATTGTGGAAGGATAAGACCGTCGGCTACGGAGGGCACATGTGGTATGCATTCACACGCCGCAGCGATACGTGTTACGCGCAATGGCAGCCAATGTTGAAGGAAGACGGGATGTACGAAGTTTCTGCGTACATTCCGTACAGCACTGCAAAAGCGGCACGGTATAAAATTATCAATGAAAAAGATACGGCAACGGTTATTGTTAATCAAAGTCAGTACAAAGATTCTTGGGTATCGCTCGGAACTTTTCCGTTTGCAAAAGGAGACAGCGGCTACGTTCAACTCGGAGATGGAAGTGATTCGGTTGGGCAAGCGATCATCTTCGATGCAATTCGCTGGGCGTATCAAAGTCCGATGGCTGTGAATGAAATTTCTTTGCATCCGTTGCATTTCGAGTTAAGTCAGAACTATCCGAATCCGTTTAACCCTTCAACGAGAATTCAGTATTCAGTATCCAGTAGTCAGAATGTGACGTTGAAAGTGTTCGATGTTCTCGGAAGGGAAGTGGCAACGCTCGTGAATGAGCAAAAATCTCCGGGAGCATACGAAGTGCAACTTGACGGAAGCAAACTATCGAGCGGAATTTATTTCTATACACTTCGAAGCGGAAATTTTATGGAGACGAAGAAGTTGACACTGCTCAAATAACGATAACTCCTGTGCTCAATTCTTCGATTTCATAGATAAAGGAGAAAACAAATGTCACGATTCAACCGTGTACTATCGGTTATATCCTATGCGTTTTTATTTTTTGTTGCCCTGCCATTATGTTATGCACAGATAAAATCTTACGATGCGGCGCTCCAGTTGGAGAACGCAGGAAAATTTAAAGAGGCAACAACGCTTCTTGAAAATGTTCTTTCTGAAAATTCAAATTCACTTTCCACAGACGAAAAAAACAAAATTCTCTTCCAGATAGAAAGAATGAGACGCATTCGAATTGATTATTCTCTGACAACTGATGTCCTGTATGCCCAGCTTGAACGCGGTATTCAAAATATTTCAAGAGACGAATTCAATGAATGGCTGAAAGAGGGAAAATTCGACGCGAGAACGATTGACGACACGCTGCGATTTGTCAGCCCGAGCAGGAGCAATTTATTTTTCCGTTATGCAGATATTGCGACACGGAGAATTCCGCCGCTCAACCAACATGCATATCACGAAGAATTGTTTAGTGATTGCAGCGCGATAAATAAAGCTTCAGATAGTTTGGGAACACCATATGTCTTGCCGAAAGATTTCAAAATGAAAATGGAAGTGTCCGCCGATTCCGGTGCGGCGAAACCAAGCGAGACTGTGAAGGCGTGGCTGCCAATTCCGAGAGAGTTTCCATTTCAAAAAGATTTTCATTTGGTTTCGTCATCCAGCAATCCGATAAATATTTCAGGCGCGGATAGTCCAATACGTTCAATCTTCATGGAACAGCCGGCAGATACGAACGGCGGCTCAACGTTTACAATTGAATATTCGTGCAGAACTTTCGGTGTGCATTTTGCTCTTGATCAAAATACAATACAGCCGTACGACAAAAACGACAGCGTCTATAAGGAATTTACCAGCGAAGCTCCGAACATTATTTTTACGGACAAAATTAAGAAACTCTCTCAAGAAATTGTCGGCAGTGAGAGCAACCCGCTTTTGAAAGCTAAAAAGATTTATGATTGGATTTCACAAAACATCAAATACAGTTTTGCGAGGGAATACTCGACGATCAATAACATCAGCGATTACTGTTTGACGAAGGGGTATGGCGACTGCGGGCAAGAGGCGATGTTATTCATCACGCTTTGCCGGTACAACGGTATTCCGGCACGGTGGCAATCAGGTTGGTTTACATTTCCGAACGCAAAAGATATTCATGATTGGACGGAAATCTATCTTCGTCCGTACGGATGGATTCCTGTTGATCCGTACATGGGAATTGCTGCGACAAGATACATGATGGATTTAACTGAAGCACAGCGGAAAATGATTCACGATTTTTATTTTGGAGGGCTTGATCAATACCGCATGTCCGCGAATTCCGGCAACAATCAGGTTCTCAGTCCGGCAAAAAAATATTTTCGATCAGACAATGTGGATTTTCAACGAGGCGAGCTTGAGACAAACGAGAATAATATTTATTTTGATAAGTCAGGATACAGCTTCGATATTCAGGAAATCACAATTAACAATTAACGATTACGAATTAGCCAGCACCACCAATCATTGTTCATTGATAATTCGTAATTGATTTATTTCTCCCGCTCCATCACGTAATCAACAAACATGAGCAGAGATTTTTTGGCTTCAGAGTCCGAAAATGGGCGGAGACATTCACGCGCCTGTGCGCTGAATTGCTCTGCTTTCTTCACGGCGTACGCAATCCCGTCATATTGCTGAACGAAGGAGACGATCTCTTCGACGTCATTTCCACGAGCACCATTTTTGATTTTTTTCAGAATGCGGCGCGATTCTTTTTTCGGCGCCTTCTGTAATGCATGAATAAGGGGGAGCGTAATTTTTTTCTCTTTCATGTCGCCGCCAACCGGCTTGCCGATAATGCTTTTACGGCTTGTGTAATCGAGCAGGTCATCGCGAATCTGAAATGCCAGTCCGATATTCTCCCCGAAATCTTTCATCAACGTGCGCTGTTCGACATTGGTTGTTGCACTCGCGGCACCGATTTCCGTGCAGGTAGAAATAAGCGACGCGGTTTTATCTGAAATGATCTTGAAATACGTTTGCTCATCAATATCCAGTTCCCGGCTTTTCTGAATTTGAAGAATTTCTCCCTCGCTCATTCGGCGGACAGCATCCGAGATCGTTTTAAGGAAATAATGGTCCTCATTTTTGAGTGACAGCATCAGTCCGGTTGACAGAAGATAATCTCCCATCAGTACAGCAATTTTATTTTTCCACACAGCATTAATCGAAGCGAGTCCTCTTCGCGTGTCGGCATCATCAACCACGTCATCGTGGACAAGCGTTGCGGTATGGAGGATTTCCACAAGTGTCGCACCGCGGTACGTGCTTTCGGAAATTCCGCCGCACGTTTCAGCGCAGAGAAAAACCAGAATCGGACGGATGCGTTTCCCTTTTTGTTTCACAATGTACCGTGCGACAGTATCAACAAGGCGCACGTTTGAGCGCATGGATTGCTTGAAGTACGCGGTGAATTCTTTCAGCTCGCTGTTGACGGGAGCTTTGATTATATCGAGGTCGAAGGCCCTTTTGGGCTTGTCTGCCTTTTTTATGGCGGAGCTGATGGCTTCAGTCAGTTTCATGTCGAAGACCCCGTTGGGGATGCGGCGTTCCGCTTCTTTTGTGCGTATGCGGAAATGAAAATACTGATTTCATACAACACAATCATTGGTGCGGCAAGAAGACTTTGCGTAACAATATCAGGCGTCGGCGTAACGACGGCGGCGATGATCAAGATAACGACGATGGCGTGCCGGCGGTAATGCCGCATGAATGCCGGTGTGAGAATGCCGAGTCGCGAAAGGAAATACGCTATCATTGGAAGCTCGAACAACAAACCTGAGCCGAGAATCAAGCTCAGCATAAAGCTGATGTATTTATCGGCTGCGATGTTCAGTTCGATATTTTGTGTGCCGAACGTTGAAAAAAAAGTAAGCGCTGTCGGAATCAGCACGAAATAACCGAAGGCCACTCCGGCAAGGAAGCAGAACGATGTGTAGAAAACAATCCATCCGATATTTTTGCGCTCGTTGGGCAGAAGTCCCGGCGCAACGAATTTCCATACTTGAAAAAGAATAACCGGAGTGCTAATGATAACCCCGGCAATTAAGATCACTTCCATGTACAGCATGACGATGCCGTACGGTGTGAGGACCTGGAGTTTGAGATGAAGTGTTCGCAATGGACCCAGCAGCAAATCCTGCACGAGAAAATCTGAAAAGAATGCGCATCCGATACCTGCAATCAGCACTGCAATGACAGCCTTCACGATGCGCCAGCGTAATTCCTCAAGATGGTCGAGGAAAGACATTTCGCGGGTTTCTGTTGTTTCGTCTGTAATTTCTTTAGCCATGAAGATCTGGGAATGGTTGTGAACTGACTTACGCTTCGCGACGTGCATGAAGCGAGGGCGGAAAAACTTCGTGCACAATCACCGATAGTTTTTTCGCCGGATTCTTCTGCACGTTACATCGCGTCCTTGTAGAGAGGAAATTTTCCGCATAATTCTGCAACGGAATTTTTTACCTCTTCGTACCGTGCTGTATTGCCGATGTTCTGAACAACCCGATCTATCAAATCGGCGACGGTGGACATTTCTGTTTCTTTCATTCCACGCGTTGTGAGTGCCGGCGTGCCGACACGAATGCCGCTTGTGATGAACGGAGATTTATCGTCGAACGGCACCGCATTTTTGTTCACGGTAATGCCCGACTGGTCAAGCGCTTCTTGTGCATCTTTGCCGGTAACATTCTTATTGCGAAGATCAATCAGCATCAGATGATTATCCGTTCCGCCGGAAATAATATTGTAGCCTTTCGCCGTCAATCGTGAAGCCAGCGCCTGTGCGTTCGAAATAATTTGCTTTGAATATACTTTGAATTCCGGCTGCAACGCTTCTTTGAAGGCAACCGCTTTTGCTGCGATAATGTGCATAAGCGGCCCGCCTTGAATGCCGGGAACCACCATTGAGTCGAGCAATTCCGACATCATTTTTCGTCTGCCGGATTTCGGCGCGACAATGCCGAACGGATTTTCAAAATCCTTGCCCATCAGAATTAACCCGCCGCGCGGGCCGCGCAAAGTTTTGTGTGTTGTTGATGTCACAACGTGACAGTAGGGAAGCGGGTCGTTGAGTAATTTCGTAGCAATTAATCCAGCCGGATGAGCAATGTCGGCGAAGAGAAATGCGCCAGCTTTATCGGCAATCTCACGGAATTTTTTGTAATCAATATTGCGGGAATACGCGCTCGCACCGACGGTGATAAGTTTCGGTTTTTCTTTGACTGCCATCGCCTCTACTTCATTGTAATCGATCTGCCCGGTTTCTTTCGATACGCCATAGGCTGAAAAATTATATAGCTGGCCCGAAAAATTTACGGGTGAGCCATGAGTGAGATGACCGCCGTGTGAAAGATTCATTCCGAGCACTTTGTCGCCGGGTTTGATGAACGTAAAGTACACCGCCATGTTCGCCTGCGAGCCTGAGTGCGGTTGTACGTTCGCGTACTCTGCTCCGAATAATTGTTTCACCCGCTCGCGTGCAAGGTTCTCTGCAATGTCAACGAACTCGCATCCGCCGTAATAGCGTTTGCCGGGATATCCCTCGGCATATTTATTTGTCATCACGCTTCCCGCCGCTTCGAGCACGGCGAGGCTGACAAAGTTTTCTGATGCAATGAGTTCAAGTTTGGAATTTTGCCGGTGCGTTTCACTGTAAATCGCACGGGCAATTTCAGGGTCAAAATTCTGAAGCGTCGTCATAGAAAGAGTCGTTGAAAGTTTGGAAATATTGAAAATGGCGCTGAAAGCAACAGAGAATCGCTGCAGCAAATAAATCAGCAGGACGTCAATGAATGAATCTTACCGACGCGCCGTTCGTGACGTCCGCCTTCAAATTCAGTAGTGAGAAATGTTGTGATGATTTTCTGCGCGGTTTCCCATGTGAGCAGCCGTTCGCCAAAACAGAGCACGTTGGCATCGTTATGCTTGCGAGCAAGTTCAGCGGCTGCAACGGATTCAACTGCTGCAGCTCGGACGCCTTTGTGTTTGTTCGCGACAATGCTCATTCCGATTCCCGTTCCGCAAATAAATATGCCGCGGTCGCATTCGCCTTGTGAAATTGCAACTGCTCCGGCATGAGCGTAGTCGGGATAGTCTGTCGATTCAGGAGAATTTGTACCGAAATCCTTGAAGGGGATTTGAAGTTGCGTCAACAGCTCTTTGGTTTTTTCTTTGAAAGTAAATCCTGCGTGGTCGCTCGCCAAAGCCATCATAATCACTCTGTCTCCGGAGGAATAAACATCAGTTCGTTTGCGCTGAAAGAAAATGTCATGCGGATAATATTTTCGCGAAGCAGTCCGTTTGCCGTTGTGCCGCGAATGCCGTATTCAAGTCCGACGTCTAATTTTGCCGCGTACGCAACCGGGTAGCTCATTCCTGCGGTCACGAAATATTCGTTGATCGCTTCGCCGTTGATTTGGAGGTTCGAGGTGTTCATATAAGCGCCGGCGCGGTACACAATGTCGTCAAGGTACTGCGACGCCGCATTGTGTTCACGCATGAACTCCGCGCCGATACCGAAGCGTGTGCTGTTTTTTAATTGTGAAGGGTGCACACCGAATTCGGTGTAGCTGTTCCAATCGTGGTATTGAACATCGCCCGTAAGGATAATTCTGTCGTTGAGCAAATATGCCGCTCCGAAACCAACGCCGAACGGAATCTTTATTTTTCCACTTACTGTGGCGCTTGTCTCTTGCTGCGTGATGAAATTTTCTGTGGTGAGGTCGTTTGCCGTAAGAGAACCGCCTGTGAAGAATGTAAAGCCAAGGTTCAGATTTTTCTTGCCGGAAAAGCCCAGCGCTTTGTCAAGCCCGGTGTAAATTCCGCCGAGTGTAAACGCAAAACCGTCCGCATTGACCGCTCTATCCGATTCGCTCGAGTAATACGTATTGCTTGTGAATTGGAGAGTGTGAGTGTATCGTTGAGTTCCGAAAATGTAATGTGTTGTCGCACCAAAGAAAAGATCGCTGACGGGTGAAACGCTGAGGCTGAATTGGGCGTCGGTTAACCCGCCGCTGCCGTCATATTGTTGAGTATAAGAGTAGGAACCGTTTGTTTCCTGTTCGGCAACCTTGTATGCAATTGTACTGAACGGCGACAAGCCGATAGAAAATGTTATGTTGCTTGGATGGTACACAGGGAAAGCGACAGCAAAGCCTTCGAAATTTCCGGAGCTGAGAAATGTTTTTTGTATTCCGTCGTTCATTGCATATCCGTTGTATTGAAAATCTACGGACATGCGGGTGCGCCCGATGTGTGCCAGCGCCGCCGGATTGAAGAGATTGATGTAGCCGTCGGTGAGAAGTGCAATGCCGGTTCCTCCCATTCCTTCCGAACGCGTGCTCATGAAGAACGCCGGTTCGCCGATGCCGTATCGCGAGTATGGCGATCCGCTGGATGCGAGAAGCGTTGGTGCGAAACACAACGCAAGAAAAACTGCGAGGATAAATTCTTTTCTTTTCATGGGCAAAATTATTTTTTAGTATATGTCAGGTGCAGCACCGGACGCTTTGCAGGATCGGGATCGTGCGAAGAGTAAAACACGTAGCGGTCAACGCTGCTGTTTTCGCCGCTCGCTTCAAGCAGAATTCCATCATTGGCATACGTATTGTTCACCCACAACTGCGCAAATGTTGACAGCGGAATGGAATACACGGGGTTCGCTGTTTGTGTTGTGTCTTTTCGTTTTCCATAATAGTAGTACGAGCCATTGATTGTGTCGGGGTACTGCGAGTTGATAATGAGCAATACCGCCACAGAATCCGGCGTGCTTGTTCCATGTGCACTCTGCGGATTGAGCGTCAGTTCCAGCGAGGCATTGTTGATAAATGATTGCTTCACAAGCGAGCTGAGATCAAATGTGATTTTACTTCTGCGTCCAACTCCGGCTTGGACATCAATAAGTGAGGGCAGAAGCGCGGAGGAATTTTTTGCAAGGAACGTATCGTTGCCGTATGAAAAGCTGACGGAATCCTCAACACCGTTTTTCGTATAGCGTATGCGCAGCAATGGCGAGCTTGACGTTAATGCATTGAATGTTACAAATCCCCAAATGCCGGTATTGGTGGCGCCCGGTTGCGGCATGATTGCAAATCCGTAGAACGGCGGTGCGGTGCTGTCCGTTAATGCTGTAATCCACTTGCGCACTTCTGATGTATCAAGATTGACAATGATGGTGCTGGTATCGGCGATGATTTGGTTGATTGTTCCGCACACCGTTGGGCTGAAGCTGATGTTGTCGGATGAATCTATCGGGATTGTTGCAGTCCATGGCGTGAGGATTTCATGGATTTCAAATTGTTGTGCTGTGCTGCTCATGTTCCAAAGATATCCGACATGCAGTTGCATCTCGCATGTGGCAAGCTGCACGGAGGAAAGCGTATCTCCATCACCAACGGAGAGGCCTATAAAGTTCAGCAGCGTTTTCGCTTCGACTGAATTTGCAGCGCCGACGAGATTATAGTATCCCGAACCATTCGCAATGTTGCTGTGGAATGTTGAATCGCCCGTGGCAATGAGCGATGTATCAGCGACGGTGAATTTTGATTGATTCACTAATCCGCCGCCGACTGAACTGATGTTTTCGCTGCAGCTAATGAGATTAAGCGATATGAATATCAGAGCAGCAACGAGAGAAAGAATTTTCATTTTCAAATAAGACTTAAAGTGGTTGTTCGCGTGTTAAAATTGTTTTTTTGACAAACTGTACTGCATCAAACAAGTCCGACGCAAAATAATCCGCCGTGAAAGAACAATCGTTTTGTTCGCTGGCGCCGTAGCCGGTGGCAACCATAACGGTGCTCACACCAGCCGCCTTACCCGTCTCGACGTCACGGCAGCGGTCGCCGATGATAAATGACTGCCGGAGATTAACGTTGTGTTCGCGTGCGGCTTGAATGAGCATTCCCGGTTTTGGCTTTCGGCATTCGCATTCCACATTATAGCGCGTGTCATCGACGCCGGGGAGATGTGGACAGTAATAATACTCATCAATATGTGCCTCTTTCCGTTGGAGCTGCAACGAAAGTTCACGATGAATTTCGGCAAGCGTTTGTTCGGTCAGAAAACCGCGCGCAATGCCCGACTGGTTTGTTACAATAAACACTTTTACGTTAAGATTGTTCAACTCACGGATTGCAGAATCGGAGCGGGGAATGATCTGGAGTTGGTTTGGTGAAACAAGAAAATCAACATCTACATTAATTGTCCCATCGCGATCCAGGAAAACGGCAATATGTGAGCGATCCATCGGCTTACTTACTTCACCAGCGTCCGATAGAGAGTGGCGTATTTTTTCGCGGACGTTTCCCATGAAAAGTCCTGCGCCATTCCGTTCCGCATGATTTTTTTCCATGCGTTTTGATCTTGATACATTTTCAACGCGCGGTGAATCGCTTTCAACAATTCCTTCGCCTCGTATTTTTTGAATTTGAAACCCGTTCCGCTGGTGGCAGAATCGACGTCGACGATGGTGTCTTCAAGTCCGCCCGTTGCGCGGACAATCGGCACGGTGCCGTATCTTAAACTGTACATCTGATTCAATCCGCACGGTTCATATTTCGACGGCATAAGATACATATCGCTGCCCGCTTCGATCAGGTGCGCAATCTCGTCGCTGTAACCGAAATAGACGCCGACTTTCGACGGATGTTTTTTATGAAAAGATTCAAAGAAATCCTGATACTGTTTTTCACCGGCGCCGAGGAGCACAAATTTTATGTCTGCCTTGATCATGTCTTCGCTGATGCGTTCGATAAGATCAAGGCCTTTTTGATCAACAAGGCGGGAGATCATACCGATGATCGGTATGCTTTCTTTAAATTCAAGGTTGAATTTCTTCAGCAGCGCTTTTTTGTTTTCCGATTTAGATTCTATTGAATGGGAATCGTACCGCGTTGCAATAAGTGTGTCAGTTTGCGGATTCCATATCTCGTGATCAATGCCGTTCACAATGCCGTGCAGGTGCGATTTCCGTTTCTGAATCACACCTTCCAATCCGCAGCCGTATTCCGCCGATGTGCGGATTTCCTCTGCATATTTTTCACTCACGGTTGTGATAACATCGGAATACACAAGCCCCGCTTTCATAAAACTCATCTTGCCGTAAAACTCAAGTCCTTCAGGAGTGAAAGCAGAATCCGGCAGGCCTGTTTTCTTAAAGGAAGCGGCCGGGAAGACGCCCTGGTAAGCAAGATTATGGATGGTGAAAACCGTTTTTACGTTCTTAAAAAAAGGATCATTGCTGTAGATCGTTTTCAAGTATGCAGGAATCAATCCGGTCTGCCAGTCATTGCAATGAATCACATCAGGCTGCCAGCCAAGCCGCTTCAAAGTTTCCAATACGCCGCGGGAAAAGAAAATAAACCGTTCGTCGTTGTCGGCATAATCTTTCTTCGTTTCCTGACTGGCGTAAATGCCGTGGCGGCCGAAATATTCTTTGCTGGCAATGAAGTACACCTGAACTTTTGCTTTTGTATTGGCGATGAATGACGAATTTACATTCGCCACCTTTTTTTGTTCGCCGATCGGTATCTCGATTTCTTTCAGCCGAATGACGTCATGAATTTTGAATTTGCGTTCGCTGATTGATCCGTATCGGGGCGCCGCAATGCGAATTTCGTGCCCAAGCTCTTTGATAGCTTGCGGGAGAGACGCTGATACATCGGCGAGGCCGCCGGTTTTTACAAAAGGTTCTACTTCGCTGGTAACGAAGAGCACATTAAGCGGTTTTGACATAGTGACTGACTTTGTAACGAAGCGATAGTTAATTTAATCGTGTAAATTTAACAAAAAACTCGGCCATAATCAATGTTCATAGTGAGTGAAGATACCCGCGTGCAAACGAGGGCGTTTCGGATTTTTCAGAAAATCATGATACGACTTCTTGACAATAGCGGCGGTGTTTTCTATATTGCATCATCACAACAAAGGAGCAGCGCGCATAGTTTTTGTTAAAGGTTATTTTCATTGTACTCGGTTCTCTCTGAATCAACCTTTAACGTTTTATGCGAGTTGCTTTTTTCGTGTACCGAACGTTCTGAGGTATGTGCAAGAGATCATACACGTTCGGTTTTTTTGTTTTTTCTCCATAGGCTCCTATGTGTGTTTGTCGAACTTCTGGCGGTCCTATTCTTTTTCTCCTGTTTTTCTTTGTTGTGTGGCTGGGAACGGCTTCCGCACAGCCTGAACAGAATATCGGGCCGCAATCATCAGACATTCGCGTTCTTGATTCATCCGAGCGTGGAATTACTGTAGAATTTATTCCGCAGTATCTTCCGCTGAAAAAAGTTAGTGCCGGTGGAAGAGAATACGATCTTGTGCAATTCGAACGCGGAATGTTGTTCGATTATGGATTTGCCGGTAAGCCGAATGTACAGTACCGTTCATTGCTCATCGGATTGCCGGGAAGGAAGGGCAACCGGATTTCAATCATCCAATCCGATTACGAGACGATGAGCGGAGTTTCGCTGGGAACAATTCCAGCGCTTCGTCCGAACAAGGAAGAAAAGAAGAACACCCCGAACCAGATGGAAGATGCAGCGCAGTTTTTCCCGAAAGACATTGTTTCGATTGCAAACGTCGGACTGGTTGATGGAATTTTTATCGGCACGATCGTTCTATGTCCTGTACAGTATCAACAGACAACTCAGATCGCTAAAAAATATACGCGCATCGTTTTTCATGTGGATTACGGTACGCCGGAGGCAACTGCAGCAAGTGCTGCACATGTGGATTGGGCGAAACGTGCTCTATTAAATAACTCCGTCGTAGAAAGATTTTCAATATCCCGCGCGCCGCTTGCCAAAGTTGCTCAGGCAAACAGCGTGCTTTCTTCCGGTAAATGGGTGAAATTGGAAATTCAATCCGATGGAATGTACAAAATAGATGGATCGTACTTGCACACAATCGGAATGGACGCTGCATTAGGCGGGCCGTTTTCCAGCATTAAGATTTTTGGAAACAACGGGCGGGTTCTTCCTCCGAATTTGAACGACCCGCGCCCGGCAGATTTGACACAATTCCCCGTATCCATTGTTGACAACAATAGCAATGGAAATTTTGACGCGGACGATTATATTCTTTTTTATGCACCAGGCGTGACGGGCTGGAATTATTCGCCTTCACAAAAAACATTTTCTCACTATCTCAATCCGTACACGAATTCCAATTATTGTTTCATTCAATATCTTCCGGGTGGATTGCAGACGAGAATGCAAACTGTTTCAGTCAATGCTTCCGTTGGCGGCGATGTTGCAACCTCTGTGGGGAAGGTATTTTTCGATGAAGAAAAAACCAATGTCGCACATTCGGGTTTGGAATGGTACAGCTCGCCGTTCAATCCGGGCGACAGCCGCGTGATTAGCAATAAGTTGAACGGTTATATTTCGGGTACGCCGGTAACGTACAAATATGAACTTCTCGCCCGTGCTAATGTTTATTCGTCTTTTATTATGTCAGAATCGGACAAGGAATTGACGGAGATTCCAATTTCCGCAATGTCAGATGATCAATTGAATTACCCGGCTGCCTATTACGAAAATTCAAACGCGGGTCAGTTGACGGTCGTTCCCAGTCTTTCCGACCAGCGAAGCAACCTGAAACTCACGTACCAAGCCGACAGCAAGGTGGCGATCGGGTGGATCAATTGGATTGAAATTTTTTATACGCAACAGCTTGTTCCTGTGAACGATGAGCTTCTGTTTACATCTCCGGATACGAGTGGAGCGGTAGAATATAATTTGTCAGGTTATTCGAGCAGCAGCGTCCGCGTATTTGATGTGACGGACGCATTTAACGTGCGCGAGATGGCAGTAACGCAAGTACAAGAGATGGGAAGAATTTTGTTCAAAGACACGCTTTCCCCCGGTTTGATTAAGAAATATTGGGCGGGAACATTGGCGGCATACAAATATCCCGCATCGTTCACAGCGATTCCGAATACGAACGTACGCGGAACTACGCCCGGTGCCGATTTTGTCATTATTACTCATCGCGATTTTTTGCAGCAAGCGCAGCAACTAAGGGATTACAAAGAAAATCTTCCGGGCGGTGATGCTCTGCGTACGATTGTGGTAGAAGTGGATACACTTTATAATGAATTTGGCGGCGGCATGCCCGACCCGACGGCGATTCGTGATTTTCTGAAATATGCCACCACGCAATGGCAGGTGCCGCCGAAATATGTTTTATTTTTTGGTGATGCCTGTTTCGATTACAAAAACATTTTGGGACTTGATAAAAATTGGGTGCCGACGTACGAAACTCCTATGACACGCGATCAAGGCAACACATTTGGATATGATGATTATTTTTGCGCCCTTGACCCGCAGAACAGCACAACTGTTTCCCTTGCAAACGGGCGCTTAGCGGTGCGAACGCCTGAGGAAGCGCAATTGGTTATTGATAAGATAAAGCAGTACGAAACGAAGCCGCCGCTTGATGCATGGAAAAATACTGTCACTATTGTTGCCGATGATGCCTATACTCCTGAACAAAATGATGGGACGACGTTTACCGATCAGGCGGAAGACCTTGCAAACATCACTCCTAAAACTTTTGATGTAAAAAAAATCTATGAAGTTGATTACCCGACTGTGATTTCGGCGTCGGGCCATCGCAAACCGGCGGTGCGGCAAGCAATTCTTGATCAGGTGAATCGGGGAACACTCATCCTGAATTTCACCGGACATGGCAATCCCACAGTGTGGGCGCACGAAGCCATCCTAGAACAAAGCGATGTGAATTCACAATTTTTTAACGCTGAGAGATTGACGTTTGTGTGCGCGGCGACCTGCGACTGGGGAAGATTTGACGACGCCGGGGCGCAAAGTTCAGCTGAAGATATTATTACAAATCCGAACGGCGGTGCAATTGGTGTTATGAGCGCTGACCGTCTCGTCTATGCTTTCGATAATGCGGCGCTCAATAATGAGTTCTATATTTATCTTTTCCCCGAAGACCCCTTTGCGCGCTCGCCGCGGCTTGGAGACGCGTTGATGCTTGCCAAGAACACTGTTGTTGGAAGTACTGTACAGAATAAACAAAAATATCACTTACTTGGCGATCCGACACTGCGGCTTACAATCCCGCGGTTAGCGATGAGCATAGATTCGATTAATGGTGCGGCAATTTCACAATCCCAGCCTGATACTTTGAACGCACTTGAGAAAGTCACAATTAAAGGTGCGGTGCGCGATGGCAATGGAGCTGTACAAACCGGAATCAATGGGACGGCGTTGGTTACCGTTTTCGACTCGCAGCGCAACAGACGGATTGTTGATGAATACGGCAACGTCTTCAGTTTTGAAGAAGCAGGAGGCATTATTTACAAAGGAGAGGATACGGTAAAAAACGGACAGCTTTCTGCGACGTTTATCATTCCAAAAGATATTTCATACGAAAACAAAAGCGGCAGACTTTCTGTCTATTTTTCAACGCCGAACAGTGACGGGCGCGGTTATACGGAAAATGTTGTCGTCGGAGGGACAAGCAACGATACAATTGCCGATACGCAAGGTCCATCGATTCAAATTTATTTGGACAATGATTCATTCCATTCAGGCGATCTTGTCAACGAGAATCCGGTGCTCTATGTTGACCTTCGCGACAGCAGCGGCATCAATGCGTCCACCAGCGGTATCGGCCATCGGCTCGAAGCGTGGGTGGATGACAGCTCGAAGGGTATTGACCTCAGCGATTTCTATACAGGAAAAAAAGATAGTTATCAGGAAGGTGTGGTTCAATATCAGTTATCGGGACTTGCACCGGGGCGGCACACACTTCGTATAAAAGCATGGGATGTGTACAACAATTCATCCGACGCAAGCGTTGATTTCAATGTTGCCGCCAGCACAACGCTTTCTATCGAGAATGTGTACAATATTCCTAATCCGGTTTCTGCTTCAACGACAACATTTACGTTTCAGCAGAACCAACTGACGCCGATAGATGTCCATATTAAGATTTACACAATTGCGGGGCGCCTCGTACAATCGATTGATCGCTATGCTATTGATGACCGATTTGTTGAAATTCCGTGGGACTGCCGCGACCGCGACGGAGATATGCTCGGGAACGGAATTTATCTCTACAAAGTTATGGCTAGTACAATAGATGGCCGCTTAACCAGTGAAGCGCTGGGCAAACTTGCAATTGTTCGTTGAGAAGCTGTTGCCGTCATTGACCAAAAGAATCAAAAATGCTACATTATATTATATTTGTAAAGGAATGATGTGTATGAAGAAGTTTGGAAGTTTTCTTGCGGTGCTGTTGTTGTGCGCCATGCCCGGGGAATTGTTTGCGCAGGGCACAATAACAACTGCCGTTCCGTTTCTCCTTATCTCTCCAAATTCCCGAGCAAGCGGAATGGGAGAATCAGGAACGGGAATCGCCGATGACGCCGCTGCAATTTTCTGGAATCCCGGCGGGTTGGCATTCTTAAAAGGAAGCGAAGTCAGCATTTCGCACGCGAATTGGCTGCCGCAATTTCACTTGTCCGACCTTTTTTATGACTATCTGAATTATCGTCAGGATGTGCCGGAGTGGGGCGGAAGCATTGCGGCAAGTGTGACCTATTTGAATCTCGGTGAGTTCATTCAAACGAGCGATAAAGGTCCTGAAGAAATCGGAAGGTTTAAAGCGTTCGAGTACGCGGCAACGCTCGGGTACGGAACACTCGTTGCGGATAATTTCGGATTGGGCATGAACCTTCGTTTTATCAACAGCCGCTTGTCGCCGATTGGCACCGCGCAAGAAAAAGGCGATGGTATTGCGTACGATGTGAGCTTCGATCTCGGATTCCTGTATAAACCGAAGACGCTTTTGATTCCGTTTACCGATGTTGATCTTGGCAATGCGCTCAGCGTTGGGATGAATTTGTCCAACATGGGGCCAAAGGTAACGTATGTGGATGCTGCACAGGCAGATCCGTTGCCGACGAATTTGCGGCTTGGTTTCGGAATTACTCCGTATCAGGATGATTATAACAGCCTGAAGTTCGCTCTTGATTTCAGCAAGCTCATGGTGCGCCGCGGAAAAGATTTGAACGGCGACGGCAAAATTACAACTGACGATGAAGTCTCGTACACCGATCCATTCTACAAAGCAATCTTTACGTCGTGGACAAACATGTCGCTGAATAACGAATTGCGTTCAATCATATCGTCTGCCGGAATGGAGTATTGGTACGGCAATCCGAAACTCATCGCGCTTCGTATGGGATATTTTTATGAAGACCCGAGTTTCGGCGGAAGAAAATTTATGACGTTCGGCGCCGGCATTCGGTACGATATCTACGGTTTCGATTTCAGCTACGTCTATACGTCGTCGGATCAGAACAGCCCGCTGTCTGATACGCTGCGGTTTACGCTTCTCATTTTGTGGGGCGGCTTAAATTAAATTCGTCATCCGAATCCCTGCCTACCGGCAGGTAGGTGTGATGCGTTTTCGCCCTGACTGAAAATCCTTTTGGGATTGTTTTTCATTAACCGGACTCTGGTATGACGAAAATTGTTTTGAGTGCTGCGGTGCTTGTCGCGTTTTCTCTCACGTATGCCGGTCAGAATTTATCTCATCCTCTGCGTGCAAAGGGCGATTCGTTTTCCTCGGTGCGGATTCCCGCTGTTCAGCAAACATTTCCGGACACGGTAAAAATCCTGGCGGTAATGGTGCAGTTCGAGGAGGACTCGACCGATTTGACGTCGGGGAACGGTCAATTCGATCTTTCGAATACAGCGCAGCGCATTCTCGATGCACCGCCGCGCGACTCTGCATATTTCGCCGATCATCTTCTTTTTGCGCAAAACTATTTCCGGAAAGCGTCGAATGGGAAACAGAATGTTGCGGCAACAGTGCTCGGCGGCGTGCTGACTCTTCCGTACCAAATGCGGCATTACAGTCCGGAAGGCACAACAAATCTTCCTCTCGCAAATCTCGCCGCTGATGCGTGGCGCATGGCAGATTCCCTGTATCCCTCATTCCCGTTTCAAAATTACGATCTCTTTATTGTCTTTCATGCAGGCTCAGGAAAAGATGTTGATCTGCGCGGCTCGCTCGGCTACGATCCGACACCGTACGACTTACCGTCGCTCTATTTTGATCTGAACGGTTTCCGTCAGGTGTTCGGCTCGTCGTTCAGCGGAATTACACTGCCAAACCATCCGGCATTCACAATCACAAACAGCGCTATTCTTCCCGAAACGGAAAATCGTTTCATTCCGGGAATCGGCGGCGATGTGCTTTTCCAATTGAGCATCAACGGATTGCTTGTCGCAAATATCGCAAGTCATCTGGGCTTGCCGGATTTATTCGATACAAAAACCGGCGGAACAGCTATCGGTCGTTTCGGTTTGATGGACGGCCAATCCATTTTTAGTTTTTCAGGATTGTTCCCGCCGGAACCATCAGCATGGGAAAAAATTTATCTTGGATGGACAACGCCGATTACAGTGCCGTCGGGAAATTCTTCTCTTCGCATTCCGGCAGTTAGTTTGACGAGCGCAGGCAATGACACGATCTATAAAATTCCCATCAGCGCCAAAGAATATTTTCTTGTAGAGAACCGCAATCGCGATGTGAACAACGACGGACAAACATTGACGATTCGCTGGAATGGTGAACAATTCACAAAGAAGTATGCGCAGGATGATCCCGATTTCAATGCATCAAATGTCGATTCAATTTACGGAACGGTGGTGAACGTTGACGACTTAGATTGGAGCTTGCCCGGTGCCGTGGATTATACCGGCGGAATATTGATTTGGCACATTGATGAAACCATCATTGACAATAACCTCGCGACGAATTCCATCAATGCCGATCCGGAACATCGCGGCGTGTATCTGGAAGAAGCGGACGGTTCGCAGGATATCGGTCAATCGTACGGACTGATAGATCCCGGCAGCGGAAGTGAAAACGGCACTCCGCTCGATTTTTGGTATGACGGAAACGATTCGCCTGTCTATCAAAATGAATTTTCAGAAACTTCTCACCCAAATTCGCTCAGCAATTCATTCGCGCATTCGTTCGTTACGCTGAATCATTTCAGCGGCGCGGCGCCGGTGATGACATTTCAAGCAAAGATCGGCAGTGCAGCGGTGTCGCTGGAAAATATCATCAAGCTTGGCAGCATCAAAGGCAATCAACATGATACGCCAGTGTTTGCCGATGTTGATGCAGACGGTTCAAAAGAAATTGTTTATACATCCGGCGATTCAATTTTTGTTTTGAAGAATGGTGTTGCTTCCTTGGTTTCGCCGTTTGGCGGCACGCTGCAGCCTGCGATTGCAAGCATTGCAGATACAAATCGCATTGTTGCGGTGCATGACAGCACGCTGTATGTTTTCCGATTAAAAACGACAGGAAATTCTTTTAGTTCAGAAATTATGAATTCCATTCTCGTCCCGACTTTACTGACTTCGCCGGTATTTTCAAGAAACTTTTCTAGCTCGCCGTTGTTTGTCGGTGGAGCGGATGGAACGTTTCAAATCTTTTCGCTTCTAAGTCAGACAGCTTCATCCAAACAGATCGCTTCATCGCTGGTGATCGGCGTAGCGTTGTACTCAGACTCATCGTGGTTTGCCTATACTTCGGACACAGTTGTTTCGAGTTGGCAAAAAGTGTGGAGCTTTGCAGGAAGAAAAATTCTTGCTGCATCGTTTGGGCAATTTGATAACAACGGCGTTGCTTCATCGTATCTTGTTGTAGTAACAAATGATAATACTGTCACGCTTTGTCCTCCATCAGTTCTTATGCACACAACCTCGACGTCTTTGGAAAATGATTTGCAGTCATTTTCGGTCAACGCCAACGTCACCGGCTCACTTGCGCTTGCCGATGTGAACGGCGACGGTCAGCTTGATATTCTTGTCGGTACCGATCAAGGATTGTTCGCGTTCAACAAGAATGGCGTACAGATCGAGCACTTTCCGTTGAAAACTCTCGACGGCGGTTCAGTGGTCGGTTCGCCGGTGATTGCAAAAACTCCTTCCGGCTCCGTCGGGATTTTTTTCGGGAGTTCGAATGGACAGGTTTACGGATTTGACAGTAACGGAAAAGTGCTTGCCGGATTTCCCATCCAAACAAGCGGCATTGTTTCGTCACTTGTGCTGAACGGCAGCGAGCTGGCGGCAGTTTCAACCGATTCATCGTTGTATGTCTGGAATGTGAACGGTGTTTTTGATTCCACAAAAATTCTCTGGAACGGATTGTATGCCGATGAATATCATTCCAACGCTATGCTTCAAACCGGTGCCATCGCGTTTAAATCGTCGGAACTTTTGCCGGCATCGTTCGCCTACAATTGGCCCAATCCGGTGTACGATAAAACGACGAACATCCGCTATTACCTGAGCAAACCTGCGACAGTTTCGATAAAGATTTTCAATATGGCAGGAGAACTTGTTGATGAATTTTCCGGTCCCGGAATGGCGAACCTCGACAATGAAGTTCAGTGGAATGTCTCGAAAGTGCAGAGCGGTGTGTACTTCGCACAGATTAAAGCGGCATCCGGCGGCGAAGAAAAAAACGTGATCATTAAAATTGCCGTGGTGAAATAAAGCGAGCCTTCTCCTCTTCATGCGAATTACCTTATTCCACATTTTCATTTCAATTCTTGTTCTTGCAGTTTCTGTGCGGGCGCAAGATGAAGATTTCACTCATCCTGAATTGCAGTGGTACACAATTGAAACGCCGCATTTTTATGTAAACTATCACAACGGCGAAGAACGAACGGCGAAGGTGATTGCAAAAGTTGCCGAAGACATTTATGGTCCGGTTACATCGTTGTATCGCCACGAGCCGGATCAAAAAGTGAGCATTGTTGTAAAAGATTACGACGATTATTCGAACGGCGGCGCATATTTTTATGACAACAAAATTGAAATTTGGGCGCCGGCGCTTGACTTCGATCTTCGCGGCACGCACGACTGGCTGCGAAATGTTGTGACGCACGAATTTACGCACATTGTCCAGATTCAAACGTCAATGAAATTCGGCAGGCGGGTACCGGGAATTTATTTTCAATGGCTCGGCTACGAAGCGGAACGCCGCCAGGATGTTCTCTATGGTTATCCGAACGTGATCGTGTCGTATCCGATTTCAGGTTTTCTCGTGCCGAGCTGGTTTGCGGAAGGCGTGGCGCAGTACAATCGGCCCGAACTTGGGTACGATTCGTGGGATTCGCACCGCGACATGATTCTCCGCATGTACGCGCTCAACAATAATATGCTCACGTGGGATGAGATGAGCGTGTTCGGTAAAACAAGCCTCGGCAATGAATCGTCGTACAACGCCGGCTTTGCGCTGGTGAAATATATTTCCGAAACGTACGGCGAGGATGCGCTTCGCCGCATTGCAAAAAATCTTTCACGTCTTACTGAAATCAGTATTGGCGACGCTATCGAGCGGGCCGTCGGGAAGAGCGGCAGGGAAGTGTACAATGAATGGAAAGAACATATCACGGCGCAATACAAACAGCGCACCGAGCCGATCCTTCAGCATAAAGTGGAAGGAAATGAAATCGCTGCCGTCGGTTTCGGAAATTTCTATCCGGCATTTTCGCCCGACGGAAAAAAAATCGCCTATGCGTCGAACAAAAAAGAAGATTATTTCGGACTCTCTTCAGTTTATGTGTATGATATCGGTACGAAAACTGAAAAAGAGATCATAGATAAGGTTCATTCGTCGCTGTCGTGGTCGCCGGACGGGAAGAAGATTTATTATGCGAAGATCACGCGTGACAATCCGTACTGGTCCGGTTATTCTGATGTTTATGTGTGCGATGTTGCGACCGGTGAAGAAAAACGTCTCACACATGCCGCACGCGCCATCAATCCTTCTGTTTCTCCGGATGGAAAAGAAATTGCTTATGCGACCGAAGCCGACGGCACGATGAATATCTGCGTGGTTGATGCAGATGGAAATAACGTTCGCCGGCTGACACATTTTACTGAAGGGGAACAGGTTTTCACTCCGAAATGGTCGCCCGACGGCTTGTCCATCGTTTTCGGCTATGCAACGCGCGATGCGCAGGATGTCGCACGTGTTTCTGTTGCCGACGGAAAATTTGAAGATCTGATCCCCGGCAGTGACGATTCACGCAATCCGGTCTATTCGCCCGACGGGAGGAAAATCCTTTTTGTTTCCGACCGGACAGGAATTTTCAACGTATATAGTTACGACGTTGCGGCGAAGGCGATTCAACAAGTTACCAATGTGGTTGGCGGCGCGTTTATGCCGACGGTGAATCAGGAAGGCGATGTTGCCTATGCGTCGTACACTTCAACCGGATTCAAGATTGCTCTTTTGAAAAACGCCGGGCCGCAGGGGTTTGCCGGAGATGAATATCTTCCGCCGAAAAGCAGCCCGCTTGCGTCGTTATCCGACACGGCAGTTGAGAATCAATTCGATTGGAATAAGCTCCGTGCATTTGACGATACAAAACTGCCTGATGATTCGTCGCGGTCATACCGAAATATTTTCAGCAGCCTTTCCGTCATTCCGCTTATTCGTATTGACAATTATAACACGAAGAACAAAGGTTTAGACGATATTAAACTCGGCGGTTATTTTCTTTCTTCCGATATGCTGGATAAGTACAGCATCTTTGGAGGTGCAGCAATTAACCGCGAGCTTGAGCGCGACATTTTTTTCCAGTTTGAATATCGTGACCGGATTTTAGGGTTGTGGCAATTGGGCTGGGCACCAACAGTCTCGTTCGAAGTCTATAACATAACCCGCCGCGGTCCGGATGCAAGTTTCAATCTAGGACTTGATCATTATCAAGGGATTGAAACTTCGCTAGGTCTTTTGGAATTCGATTTGTTTTTCAAACAACATTTGTTTAGTGGGGCAGACGAATTAACTGCCGGTGCAACATTTAGTCGTTACAGCTCTGGGTTTGGTGCATTTGTGGTTCAACATTCGACGAATCTTTCTCCCGCGACCAACGAATTGTATTTTACCGGCACCGAATTTTCCCTTCAATACCAATTTGAAGCAATTCATCCATCACGAGATGCCGACATTAATCCTGTTGGACTCAAGTTCAATCTTAAGTTAGATATGGAATATAATAAGTACACACTCACCGATTCTCTTGGTAATACTGTCTACAAACCATCTGAATACTCTGGTGTCGCTTTGGATTTAGTTCCCTACGATTTTCCGAGATTAGAAATGAAGTACACCGAGCATCTTCAACTGCCCGGATGGAAACATACGCTGTCGCTTTCGCTGCGCGGAGGAACAATCTTTGGGCCGGGGGTTCCGGACTTTTTCGATTTTTATGCCGGTGGTTTAGCAGGAATGAAAGGCTATCCGTTCTATGCGATCGGCGGCAATGAAATTGCTACCGCAAATTTGACGTACCGCTTTCCGCTGTGGGAAAATATTGATGCCCGTTTCCTGCAATTGTATTTCGATAAATTGTACGCTTCGGTGCACTATGATTTTGGCGACGCTTGGACGGGCAATCCCGTGATTAGGGATTTCAAAAAAGATGCCGGTTTTGAATTGCGCCTTGAATCGTATTCGTTCTATGCGTACCCGACGAGAATCTTTTTCAACGGGACGTACGGCTTTGATTCGTTCACGTTTGTCAACAGCTATGCGAATGCAAGGTACGGCAAGGAGTGGAGATTTTATTTCGGCGTGCTGTTCGGTTTTGATATTGATTGATGAGTATTCAAACTCGCGTTACGCAAAAGGAGAAGCGTATCGAATTTGATACGTAACTAACCCCGCTCTTCGGAACGGGAAACACGGAACCTCTTTGCGTGTCGCTATTTGTCCGGCAGGACAAAACGTAAAGCGGCGGAGGTTTTCTCCAGAGTAACGTGAATTCATACATAAAGGTGAGTGACTATGAAAACTATAGCGTTGTTCCTTCTGTTTCCCTTAACCGTTCTTGCCGGTGAACGAAACCTTACCGGCAACGCGCGCCTTGATCTGTTGGCAATATCTGGGATGAACGCAGATTCATCAACTGTTACGCGGTATATCATGGTGCAGAATGTTGACGAAGGAAAATTGAAAAAGCCGCTGTTGGCGGGAGCCTTGTCGCTGCTTGTTCCGGGCGCCGGAGAGTTTTACTCGGGAAGTTATATCAAGAGCGCGATCTTTTTCTCCGCTGAAGTTGCAGCGATTGCTGTGGCGATCATGTACAATAACAAAGGAGATTCGAAGACCAGCCAGTTTGAGGCGTACGCGAACGCGCACTGGAGTGCACTTCGCTACGCAAAGTGGATTGCAGCATACGGCGTGAGCGACTATGGACCGACCAATTTTTCTCCTACACAAGCAGATTATGACGCAATTGACAAGAACCATGATTTTTCTACGATTAATGCGTGGGAAAGCAGTGCTGAACATTCCGAAGGGTTCTCGCACCAGCTTCCCAAATACGGCGAGCAGCAGTACTACGAATTGATCGGGAAATATAACCAATACAAATTCGGGTGGGATCAGTATGAAGTCAACGGAGTAACCGCCGAAAATAATGGAGGCATTCCACCCTCTGACCTAAAGCAGTATGATTCTTACGTGCCTCAACAAATGCTGAATTACGCCGTCGACAGGGGAAAGGCGAACAATTATTATTACGCCGCAGGCGTTGCAACCGGGATTGTTGTGGTGAACCACTTGTTCAGCGCGGTTGATGCGGCGCTCTCCGCGAATTCATACAACAAAACATTCGAGGCGCAGATGGGAATGCGTTTGCAGAACATTGGCGGCGGGCAGGAAGTGGTGCCTGAACTTCACATGTCGCTGAAGTTTTAACAAGCGTTAAGCTGCTGGTCAGGTTATTGCGGCGTGCGGCTGCTCAGAGACCGGCGTTCCTTGGTGAAAAAGCATTTGCCACGCGCCGTTACGCTTTTGCCAGAGCGAACTTCGTAAGGAAAAAGTTTTTCTGCCGTTTTCTTTCTCTTCTTTTTCTGCACGGTATGTTGCCAGCACAATAGAACCTGAGAGTTCCACGATAGCAAAATCGTGAATTGTGTAATGTGCGTTGGCGAGCATCGGCAAATGGGTTACGATGTCCTGCTTACGATACTGTCTGCCTGATGCACCGAATTCCAAAAAATCATCGGCAAGAAGCCCGTTAAGTTTTTTTGCCGATGCACGAACGTCAGGCTGCAGCAGTTCGGTTTCAAGGCGTTCAATCAGTTTGGCGAGTTGTTGATTCATGAAGGATTCATTCCCTTCTCATTGTGCGCCTCTGTGCGAAACTGTTTCAGCCACTCTTTCGCTTTGTTGTCATCGGTAAAACTTTTCATCGGGATCGGCGGCGGTTTCAGTGCAAACAAAATGTTCATGATGAATTTAGCAAGTCCCGGCTCTGACACCATTGCCATCGCCGAATAAATAACCGGGAGTTGTTCCGTTGAAAACTTTCTTGTCTGCTTGTCGGGGACAGGAGAATTTGCCAGATAGATCAGCAGCGGCATTCGTGTATTGTTGGTAATGCGCTTGATCAGTGCAACATTGCCCGCAATATTCTCGACAGTCCGCAGAATGCTTTTCGAAAGCGAGACCAGTATTCCGTCGTCAAACCAATATGCCGCAATTTCTCCCTCAAAGATTTCTCTGTCAGTAGGAACAGTGATCGTCATAGTATTCGTTCTGATTATTCTTTCGTTTTAAGCTTGTGCGCCTGTCTCGCGATGAGCCTTCGTATCTTGTTGTATGAAGGCGGAGGTCCCGTGCGTACCTCTTTGCGATTGATGAACAATGCGTCCGATATACCAAGCCTCAAAAACTCATTTCTGTCAAATGTGTCTATTGCACGAAACGCTACCTTGTCTGAAAGTTCAGGCTCGGCAGCCGCCTTTTTGGCTCGTTCAAGCGCCAGATTCTGGACAGGGCACCAGCCACTGCAGAAAGCGGTGACGGTGACTTTATTCGGCTCAAGCGCCGGCTGTGCTTTCTGCTGAATCCATTTCGGAGGAGGTGCGTCGGCAGTGAACGGTTTCCACAAAAGCACTTGCATGCCCTGACGGTCGGCAGTACGGTAACCGTGCTTCTTGAACCACGATGCGCGCATGAACGCCGGGATCAGCAAACCCCACGCCGCTATTCCTTTCGCATTCAGCGCACGTGCATCGGCTTCGGCAGCATTGAGAAGCGCCGTGCCCATGCCGCGGTGCTGAAAACTGCCTCTTCCTTGCTTGTGCCCGTGCACCCAAATACAATTGATGAAATACAAATCGTTCCCCTCAGCAGGCGAGTATTCGATCGGAACATACTGGATCATTCCGCCGACAACGCCTTCATCGTCCAGCGCCAACTTCACGCGGAGGCCTTTGTCTTTCATTCTGTTGTACCAGATTTCTTTGTGATTGCCCGCCTCTTTCATCTCGTCTGACCAGTCTTCCAGACAAACGAGATAAAGCGGGAGATGCTTCTCGTCCAGATCGATGATGTTCATTTCGGATTCCATGTTGTTGGTTAGTTTGAATATCTAAAATGAGCCGTTGCTACTTAAACATCGAAAACCTTGCCGGAATACCTGCATCGTGAGCGATGCCTTCGTTGCAATCCTTCGCCGCTAACGTTCGGAGAATGGTTGAACGTTTATCCGTCCCGCGCTTCTTACGTGGTGAGCGAAGGAATGCTGCGCAACTGCTCAGGTGTATTAGCTTGCCGCTTTTTTTGCTTTCAGCGCAACAATGATACGTTCTATGGAAATAGCAACGACAGCGCCGGTTGCCAACAGCCCAACCACATCAACCGCCCTTACATCTTTTGTGAACACGGTTAATTCCGTTGCACCGAATATGATGATCAGGGCGATATATCTTCCGCTCTCTTTCAATTTTTTCTCCTTCTGATTTAATATACAACAAAATACTCTCTTGGATACTTTGTTGCGTTAAATTCTTGAGCCTATAATTCAAAATGCACTATTACCTGCAATTGCTCTAAGGAAAGCGGCAATGAGCAATCATTACAAAGTACATGGGATATTCTAAGGTTCATTCTCGGTCACCTCTCGGTTAGCTCTCGGTTGAGCCTGTGTTCGAGAATTCGTCTGTTCAGGGTGCTCGCTTTTCGGAATTCCGGGGGATGCGGGGGCATTGCCCGTACTGCCCATTTTTCATAAGCTTTCGGCAGGTCACTTAAAAAATTCTTGACAATGAGGAACGAGTTTGGCATTTTACGCACGGTTTGTGTTTGCTGTGCATGGTATTCACGCCTGTTTGTTGACAGGCAGGTGTACTGAAGGAGAGCCAGTGACAGAGGATCAACTCAAATCGATCTTAGTGTCTGTTCAAAGTAAAACAATTGCCCGCCGCGATGTAGCTGCGCTCATAAACTTTTGCCGGCACCTTGCGGGAACACTGTTATTACACCAGCGTACTTCCATTCTGTTACTGTGCGAGCATGAGGGTGTTTCTGTCTTTGATCTTGAAGTAGATATTATCGCCGACATTTTTGCGAAAAACGGTGATGGCAGATTTTTTGAACTGGAGAAGTTCATTTCGTCTTTTCCCTCTCTTCGGGAAACTGATGCCGGGCATCTTTATCTTGCGTTCAAAAAGATTGTGCTGAAGAAAGCTTCCTCACGATTGTATAAAACGTACGCAGAAGCAGATCCGGTCGGCGCGAAAATCCGGCGTAACCTCAGTGAAGGAGCAAAACGTTCACCGGCGTTAGAGCTTATAGACGGCTTCCGCGGCAAAGTTCTACAACTGAAAAGCGACAATACCAATCCGCATCAGTCTAAAGCGGGTGTCCGATCACGAGGGGATTTTCGACCGGAATTACCGCCCGATGTTCTTGAGCGGGAATTGCTTTCCCGCATGAACCACTCATTCAACATCCCGGATATTCTTGCCGCTCTCTCATCGGTTTTCTGTGACCGGCGGTCCCAAGGGGGTGTGCAACAGTATCGCCGGTCTGTACTGTTGACCGACCTTGTTCAAATTGTGCGGAAATTTTATGCGGGAACCGATGGTGAACCGCCGATTGAGCCAGAGCCGGGATTTTCCGCAGACGGTTTCGCTGCGGTAGAAAAAGATGTTCTTTTGTTTATCAACAAGATCATTTTTCAAAAATACTTCCCGAAGAAAATTTCAAACCGCGAGGACGCCGAAAAGCTCTTTTTTGCGGTGAAAGAAATCATTGCCGGATTCCGGCAAACCGACGGTAGCCGTTGCTCTGTGGAACAAAGTGTGAGAAAATCCTTCTCACTTACGCACGAGGAGTATCAACAGCAATGGCGAACGCAGGCAGAATACTTAGTAAAGCTTGCAAAAGAACAGTTTGCTTTATTATTGAATGATACAATGTAAAAAATTCTGAATGTGCTGTGAAATGTAGAAATAGTACAAGTACTAGCAAGCTATAGTATAAGCAATGGAAAGAAAACACTACACGGAATACGAGCTTGAATTCTACGCTCGCTTCCCCGGACGATTGAGCGGAGAAGAACGAGCCGCGATAGAACTCTACGTGAGTGAAAATCCTCTCGCGGCGGAATTTGTCACACAGATGCGGAATTTCTATGCCGATCTCGACAAAGCGCTCGAAAATCCCCCGACGCAAGCAGACTATGAGCTTGCCGACAGACTTTTGGAGAAGAAACAGTTTTTTCTTCCTGTGCTTGGTTTACCACGAAAATGGAACATGACGCCAAAGGCGACAGAGAAACAGGAAATTTCCAATCCATTGTTTGAAGTTATTGCTGAAAGCCCCCTTGGGGAAGGGCGCCGGACACTTTCTGTTCGGTTTGTGCAGTATGCACGCCGGTATCCTGTGCGTGCGACCGGCTTTGCATCAATCGTTGCTGCCGCTGTTTTTACTTTGGTGATGCTTTTTCAGCCAAAATCAGACACCAATCCCGTTTATGCTAAGCTCACGAACTATGTTCTGAGGGTCTATAATAGTGAAGGTGCACAACTCTGGACAAAAAGCATGTTAGGCTATGGCGACAATTCGAGTTTCACCTCTACGCCATACAACCAAACATTGCTCGTTGCAGATATAGATGGTGACGGGAAAAACGAAGTCCTTATTTTCGCTGGGAGCTCTTCTCAAATTACGGGGGACGATACGTTGAAATGTTTTAATAATAATGGAACACTTCGCTGGAAGCGTGTTGTCGGCGCGCCGGTCTTGTTCGGTGAAAGACATTCATCGAAGAATATGACGTGGCAGTACACTTCTATTTTTACATTCAGTGATGTTGCTTCAAAGCCGAGATTATTTGGGACAGCAGGATCAGAATATCTGCCGAGCAAATTGTTTGAGATGGACCCGCGCACAGGAAAAGATTTGCAGGCATACTGGGTTCCCGGCGGTATTGATGCGGCTCTTCCAATGGATATTGATAATGACGGAAAGAAGGAATTGCTTATTGGCGGGAACAATGATGCATGGAACCGTGCCTTTCTTGCTGTTCTCGATCCTTCAAACATAAACGGGCATGCGCCTGTGCGTGGAGATTATGTTCCTCAAAACTGCCCTCCCGCTCACGAAAAATATTATCTTTTGTTTCCGTTTACGGAATACGGACAACTTTTATCTCCAGAAGTTCCGACAAACTACCTGACAAGATTAAACGCACAAAACAATGGTGCGTTTACTGCCGTTGTTCAGGAAGTGTTTGTTACCCCCAAATCAAAATTTGACGGGACAATCCATTACACAATTTCTCCGGTAATGAAAATCCATTTACTCTTTGATAACCCGTTCATTAAAGGGCATGAAGTGCTCGAGCGGGAAGGAAAGCTGAAAGACAAAATAGGGAATGAATATGCAAACAAGCTGATCCACGAAATTCTTTTCTGGGATGGAGAGAAGTTTGTCAATCATCCTACGATGAACAAAAAGTACGTGCCTTCGGTAAAGCCGAAAACCGGCAACCCGACTTTTGCCGAAGTAAAAAATAATCTTCTTGCAGTGTACGGCGAAAGTGGCGAAGAGCTTTGGACAAAGCCAGATATCGGTATGGATGATTATAATATGAGCAACAGCTTTTTAGCCGAACCGCCTCGCCCGTTCTTAATAGCCGATGTTGACGGCGATGGCACGAACGAAGTTTTGACAAATTTTTACAACCATAAATACTTGTACAACGGATCATCCAACACACTTGTCTGTTATTCAGGTGATGGCGCCGAACGATGGCGCTATACGTTTTCTCTCGACCTGTCCGGCGTTGAGAATGGACGAATGAAGGCGATAAACACCGTGATTAGTGATTTTGCCGTTATCTCCGGAGATTCCACGACCAAGCCAAAAATTTTTGCTGCGATTTGTGATCCTTCACCGTATCCTTCGTGCATTGTAGAAATAGACCCGATCCATAAAACAGAACTGCAGCACTATTGGCATGTCGGTCAAATAGAAAAACTTTTTGCCACCGATGTTGACGGCGACGGAAAACAAGAATTATTATTTGCAGGCGTCAATAATTTTGAGAATGCTGCTTTTGTTTCTGCATTGAAACCGGATCATATTTCCGGACAAACCTCTGTCGCATTTAAGGGATTTATGAAAGAGCCGCGTGTTCAGGAATTGTTTTATTGTCTTTTCCCGCCGACGAAGCTCTGTCTTTTACAGGAAAAATATAACAGCGTGAATCGTATAGAGCCTCAGACATTGTCTGATCAGCCTACGGCTGATTTGGAAGGCGGAAATATGTTTCGTGTAGATACGCGCGAAGTAAGCTCACAAGACATGCGAGACGGTCAAGGCATTATTTACGCTCTCAATCGCCAACTAAAAGTTGTAAGCGTCGTGCCGTACAGTTCATTTCAGAAAGCGTACGATGAAGCTCGCCGCGCCGGCCATACTGAATTGAAGCCGCTGAGTACGGCATATTATGAAAAGCTGAAACAGAGCGTGCGGTACTGGGACGGGGAAAAGTTTGTGAGCAAGCCGACGTGGAATAAAAAATATCCGGCACACCAACCGCTGCCATAAGTAGTTCTCGCTGAAAAACTCTATGGATCGTCATTGCGAGGCGCTTTTTGCCGAAGCAATCTTAGAAAACAGTCGAAAAGATTGCTTCGCTCATAAAAAACATTCGCTCGCAATGACTTTTCAGCGAGAACTAATTACCCTTCTTGCTTAACGTCAGGCAGTCTTGTATATTGTACATAACATTAGGAGAAAGACATGACTGCCATTGAATTCTACACAAAGCCTGAAAACGGAATCATTAAAATTCCCGAACAGTTCCAAAAAGCCGTGAAAGAGACTGTGAAGGTAATAATGTTGTTTAATGAAGAAGAAAAAGCCGCTCAACGACAAAAGTTCTTCGCCTCCATCAGCAATTTAAATATTAGCGTTCCTTCCTCGTTCAAGTGGAACCGTGAAGAACTTTATGAGCAATAAAGCCGTCGTTGACAGCAATATTTGGATTTACCTGAAATCACAAGACGCGGAGAGACGTATAAAAGCGGAAAAATTGTTCAACGACGACACACTTGCTATTTTCATTTCGACTCAAATCCTTGAAAAGATATACACTGTTCTTACAAAGAAAAAGTTCGCTTCCCATGCAGATGCAAAAAACTTTCTCGTAGCCCTTTCTAACTTTTATCCTGTCCTGACGCTCACGACAGAACACATTACCGAGGCGTTGAAACTTGTTGAGGAATATTCATTCAATTATTGGGATGCGTTGATTGTTGCAACTGCCCTTCTTGCGGAAGTAAAAATTCTTTATTCTGAAGATATGCAGAATGGATTGGTTGTGAGAAACAATCTTACCATTGTTAATCCCTTCAAGGACCTTTGACTGCCCCATATTACGAAAAGCTGGAACACAACGTGCGATATTGGAACGGCGAGAAATTTGTGAACACACCAATGTGGAATAAAAAATATACGGCACGTGAGCCGCTGCCATAATGTCAAAACCTTGCGAAGGTTCTCAACCTTCGCAAGGTTTATCTCGTTATTGTAACGGGGAGAAGTCCCGCTTTACGGGATGCCGTGCAGCGGCATTTGTAACCACGCCCGCATTCAACAAAAAATATTCAGCACACCAACCGTTGCCGTAATTCGGGGCGATTCTATTTGAGGATCTTTTTGGTAAGACTGTCCTGCAGCTTGTCGGGACTGCCAAAAAAAGTCGGACAAGAATGTCCGACCTAATTTTTATAGTGTTTTTAACGTATTCAGCCGCCCATTTTGGCGGCTTTTTTGTTTTTTTGTGTGGAACAGGCATACATTCCGCCAGCCCGTCCGCCATCTTTTGGGCGGATCATCAGCCATGGGCTGATCAGCCTACGGCTGAGCCTTGGCTGAGGGGTTTCTGATTTTTTCACTTTTTCTTAAAAAACTTTTCTGCATAGCAGGGTAAATGTAGAGATAAGTACTATAGAAAGAAATAGTACGCGAACGCGTACTGTATCTTTCATGACGAATCGCTAAAATGAACCCCCAAGATGTCCGGCACATCGGAGTGTCCGACATCTTCAATTCGGAATGATTCTGTGCGGGTACAGGGCGTTGAATGAACAATAACCATACACCTATTCTCGAACCTTTAGAAAAGAAACTCCTTGAACTATTATCGTTCGGCTTAACAAAAGAAGAAGCGGCAGAACAAATGAAGGTGAGTAAATTCACTGTTGATGCCTACCTGCGGAGTGCGTTCGAGAAACTTGACGTTCACACCGCCGTTGCCGCAGTGGCGGAGGCGATGAGAAGAGGAGAGATGGAGTGAGCGAATTCAGAATATCGAATAATGAATGGCGAATGAGATGTTACGCAGAATGGCATTATTGACATCGCAAAGTCAGAATAAAGTCATTCCCGCAAAAGCGGGAATCCATTGCTTTTTAAGCAGGGAGGAAAACGTATCAAAATATTTTCTTCTTGTTTTATTGTTGTTTCTTTCCGGCTGCACACCACCGTCAATAGCAGTAAAAATTCTTCTCCCCGCCAAGGATCAATATCCCGTTTATCAGTTCCAGTACACTGGCGCAGGCAAAGGAACACATGGAGATTTCACGCTCGCCGTTCTTTCACCATCATTTGTGTTGAACGGGAACGCCGTTCCCTTGGCTTCTCTTGTTACCGAACCGTACAGTGACATGCTTTTTAAGAAACGAATTTCTGACCAAGCGGCGGACTACGTAAACTCAATGCTGAGCACGTATATGAGCGGCTTGCGCAGAGATTTTGAAAAAATTCTTGTTGTCAACGGCTATCGCACTATTGGCTCGTTCCGCGACAAAGAAAAACTTACTTATCCCCAGCGGCAGCAATCGGACTTCGCACTTCAACCGGTTCTTCAAATAAGTGTGGTGGAAGAAGAAACGGACGAGCAGCAACAAACTATTGAAGAGTTTGAGCTAACCGGCGGCGCGGCAAAACCAACAACGATAACTCCGTTTGATAAGCAGCCGACTTTTGAACGAAGAACTTTTGAACGGGACGTACACCCGGGCACCGTGACCGGAAATCTTTCCGTTGCTGCGCGGGCAGACATCCAATTGTACGAACCGGTGACATGGGAGAAAATGTGGGTGAAGAGCATTTCTATCCCTGTGCTGACGAAACAGTTTACCTACAAGTACAACACCCTGAATGGACAGCGAGTCTATGGCGAAGATACGCGCCCGAAAATTCTTGCAGACATTTTGACAAGCGCCTATAAACAAATTCTCGATGAGTTTCTTTCATACTTTGATGCGAGCGAATTGAAAGCGCTCGATGTAAAAGGGAAGGAGATACGGGAGAAGAAAAGATTTTAGTTGCCAAGCAAATGTGAGACGAAAAAACTGAAAGCGATATCCGTGCAAATATATTTCTGCTTTATGATGACGGTTGGAGAGTAGTTACGAAATGATACTCAGACGAATGGTGTGCAATATTCTTCTCAAATTTTTTTGTTGCTACCATTTAAACTTACAGGTCTCCTTATGAATTTATTCAAAATTTGGTTTGGGTTAATCATGGTTATCATAGCATTCAATTCAGCTATGTCTGCTCAAACCGCCTTTTCTTATTATAATTTCACCGATGAGAGTGGTCTTGCTTTGAATGGGAACGCACAGGTTTTCAAAAATATCCTTCGGTTAAACCCATCCGCAATATGGCAAAGGTCTTCCGTTTACTATGCCTCTAAAGTCCCGCTGCAAAATGGTTTTGAGACAGTATTTATGTTCCGAGTTTCCGGTCTATCAGCAAGGGGATTGGGAGGAGGAGACGGGTTTGCCTTCGTAATTCAAAATGATAGTATAGGTGCAACTGGCGGACCCGGCGGTTCAATGGGATACGGTGATGCCTCTTTTCCAACGACTTATGCTGGTATTTCTAATTCAGTTGCAATCGAATTTGATGCGTTCAAAAATTTTGAGAATAATGACCCAAGTGACAATCATATTAGTATCCAAACCCGAGGTACACAGCCTAATAGCCCAAATCACAATTATTCCCTGGCTTCACAAAGTAATATTCCCAAATTGAATGACGGCTCAATTCATATCGCCAAGATTTCGTATAGTTCTGGAAGCCTTAAGGTATATGTTGATGACTTAACCAACCCAGCCATTTCCCTCTCTTTTGACCTGTCATCACTTCTATCATTGGATGCCGGCAATGCCTGGATTGGTTTTACTTCTGGAACAGGGCTTGCATTCGAGAGTCACGATATACTGATGTGGGACTTTAGTACAAACTCAACTGCGTTCGATAACCTTCTCGTATCTTCATCTGCTCCAGTTGCAACGAACAAGATATTTCTAAAGTGGACGCCGATTCAAAATGCAATCGGATATAAACTTTATAGGAGCACTGCTTCGTCAACGAGCGGTTTCAGTTTGCTTACCTCGGGTCTTGACTCAACAAATTATACGGACCATGGGCTCAACTCAAATACCATTTATTTTTATAAGATTACTTATGTCAATGCAAGCGGCACAGAGAGCGCGAGCAGCAACGTAACTGCGGCGACTACATCTTTAAACTTGACATCAACGCCCACAGGAGACAACCAGGTTTCTCTTTCGTGGCAATCTGTCCCCTTTGCGAGTTATTATCAAATTCTCGCTGCCACTTTATCTGATAGCATGGCCTTCGTAGTATTTGATTCAAGCAATGCGACTAACTATTTGACAAAAACATTGCAAGCTGCGCCATACTGGATAAAAATATATGCCATAGGAACAAATCATAATGTTCTTAATGAGAGCAACGTGATATACGCCGTGCCCTCAGGAAACGGAATCAAAGTGACATTTCAGGCGGACATTTCAGATCTCATAAGCATCGGTTTTGATCCGACCACAGATACGCTGGAAGTTCGTGGAGATACTTATCCTCTGAGTTGGTACGGTGGCACCATGATGTATCGCGAGACTTTTAATCCAAACTTTGATTCATTGACAGTTAGTTTTTATGTCTCTTCGGGCAGCGTTATAAATTATAAATTTCATGCACTACCTGCGACAAAGTTTGAAAACACGGGGTGGGAGTTAAGCGACAACGTATCATTTACACTTAGCTCGGCAGACACAGTGCTTTTACCGAGAAAGCCATTCATATTGACAGACGTTTCACAGCACAGATATGACATGCCGACTTCATACACTCTTTCTCAAAACTTCCCCAACCCTTTCAACCCGTCCACAACCATTGCGTACGATCTTCCCGAAAAATCGCATGTCGTAATTGCTGTCTATGATGTGTTAGGCAGGCAAATAAGAACGCTTGTTGACGAAGAGAAACCTGCCGGGAGGTATCAGGTTGTTTTTTCCGCCGAAGGCGGATCCGCCTCTGGCGGAGATGCAGGCAGTTTGCCAAGCGGAATGTATTTTTACAAAATCACCGCCCGCCAAACATCGGCGAGGTTTTCAACAGGAAGTTTTACTGACACGAAAAAATTATTACTGGTAAAATAGTTCCACCATAAAATGTAGGACACCCTGAAGGTGTCCTACATCTAACTACAACTCACAACTACACCCCAAACAAACAGAAGGAGTAATACGTTATGCCCGTACAAAATCTGGTTTCGGGAACGTTAACACAGGAGCAGAAAACGGCGATAGAGCAGGCTATCAACGCCGCAAAGACTGCGCTCCCGTTCACTATAACGCTCGACCCGAAACAAAAGAAGGAACTCGTCAAAGTAGGAAACACCTATCTTCCGTTCATTGACTTAGCGTATGAAGCAGTAACCGCGCATCCCGAAGTAATGTCCGGCGCGTTCAATATTCCTGAATTCAAAACCGATTATCAATTGGAGAAAGATTTAGCTCCGCTGTTGCACGAGTTGGAAGAGCTTGTCGGCTCTGTGCAGGCAACAATGTTTGCGGCGGAGAGCGACGCGATGTCTGAGGCGTTGGAGATTTACGCCTCCGTGCAGCAGAACAAAAACAAGATACCGGGTCTTGATGTAATAGCCGCCAACATGGCAGCATTCTTCAAAAAAACACGAAGGCCGAAAAGCGGCAACGGCACAACGCCGGTGCAGTAAGATACCGGAAAGATGGACTCCACTTCTGAAGTGGGGTCCATCTTAATGTAACGTAAAACGTGGCTTAGCAGGCTGTTGAAAAACAATTTTTTGAAGGTAGGACAGGCATTCTTGCCTGTCAAAATTTTAATTAAAACGACAGACAAGAATGTCTGTCCCACCAAGTTTTTGACTTTTTGTATACCCTGCTACACTTTTCAGCGAGAACTAAAGTTGGCGGTGAGCAAGAAATGACGGAACCATTCGATGAAATAACGAAAAGCTTCGATACAATGAGGCAACGATGCGTTGGAAAGACGGAAGAAAGCGTCTCTTTTCCGCAAAGCGGATCAGTATCTGAACCGCCCGGTTTCGTTGGAACGACGAAAGATTTCGATGAAACGAGGCGCCATTTCGACAGAATGACGATCGGATGCCTCAATTTGACGCTCGGGAGCGTCTTGCCGACGGTCCGGAGCGGTAAAACGACGGTTCGGAGTGTCGGCGGGACGGTCGGGAGTGTCAATTCAACACTCCGGAGTGTTAAAACGATGGTTCGAAGTGTCCCAGAGACGGTTCGGAGCGGTAATTCAACGCTTCCGACCGATAAAATGACAATTATTAGTGTTAGTGAGACACTTGGAAGTGTCGCGGCAACGGACGGGAGGGTTGGAGCGGGGTGAAATAGTACACAATTGCGTATTGCATCTCTTGCAAGAAATAGCTACCATTACAGCCAGCATTCCCACTGGCAGGTCAAGTCTTTTTTTCTGTGTAAAATATTCAGAGGTCATTTACGCCGCCAGTTGATACGAGATGTAGTTAGTTGACTGTTCATTCGGACAAATCAAATTTCGAATATTTTTTAGTTGGACGAGTTC
>JAJYOI010000060.1 GCA_021796275.1 Bacteroidota bacterium | reverse complement strand
TTGTGTTGATACTCCCGCATCAAAGAATAGGCTCTAATTCTTTGGAGTTGCTGCACTCAAACTAAGGCACAGGCTCTAATTCCTTAGAGCCGCCACTCTCAAATTAACGTATAGATTCTAAGCTTTTTTAGGGGATACTCTAAAACCAACGCATGGGTTCTAACCGCTTAAACCCCGTATTCCCATTTTCGAATAAGAAATCTAAATTCTTTTTGCTAATAGTGCTATCTTCTCCTCGTTCTCAAATTCCCATTTGGGAACGAGAGGGAAATTATTTTCTGTAACCTCTAATTGCAATTGCCTGTGAACCTGAAAATCCAACCGCAATAACAACGTTGTCTTTCATGGCAACACTTAAATAGGTTCCGCCAGATAAACTTACCTCGGGATATGATTGCCATGTGGAGCCGTTAAAATGTGAACAGAGTCCATAGGCTCCAACGATGAACACATCGTTGGAGTGATTTCCCCGCACTCGCTCTGAATAATACGCCGGTATACTGGTAATTTCCTGCCACGCATTTGGTTTTCCGACGATGTGTTCGCCTCCTCCAATAAAAATCTTGTCAGGAGATTCAAACCAGACGGTTTGCAATCGACTGTTGGGCGACCAGTTGAGAGATTGGACATTGCCACTTGGTGAAATCTGGAGCAAGAGCTTATCACCAGTTTCGTATTCATTTGTTACTGTAGCCAAGACAGTATCTCCTGTGCCCCAGACATCTGTAATCGTTGTTGTCGTTCCGCTCTCAATCTTTGTCCACGCGCCGTTGGCGTAGTGAACAATAGTGCCGCCATTGCCAACTATGTAAATATCTTTCGGGCTTGTGGCAAAAATTTTGTTGATAGCTCCCTTTAATAAAGAGTTCATGCTAAAATCGTCTGTAAAGTTTATTCCATTATATTTAATAATCCCACCTCCCCACGCTAATAAAATACTATTTTCTGCTACTACCCAGATTGCTTTTAATGGAGGATAAGATATTATGTTATTAGGATACAACGGACCTTTTGATGGTACCCGCATCAATTCCCACTTTTCTCCATCCCACTTTACAAGATTGTAGGCATTCGGGTCATAGTTCCCCAAACTATCCTTCAAATAAATTTCACCCACCGCGTAAGCGAGCGTGTCGTTTATTATTGCCACATCATTAAGCTTACTGGAGTTACCTTCACCGAGCACAAACGTTTGAAAACTCCAATTGTGCGAAGTTGTATCTGGTCCGCTTGGAGGGGACGGTGGTGTTGGCTGCTGGCACCTCATTGCACAAAGAGAAAGAAAAATTGTGACAGAGAAAAACAAACAGGTATGCAACGGTGATTTGCTAAGGGATGTTCGGGTAAAACAATATTGTCGGTTTGGTGGTCCCATGTCGCTTGCAGCGTGATTTACAACCTGGGCAATCCCATACATCTGTAAAGAATTATGAGAAGATAGTACTTTTTTGCTAATGTGTCAACAAGGGAAGGGAAAATTCTCTCGTTACGACATTGCAAATGGCTTCACGCCATTTTTATCCACGATGCTCAGAATAAGCGGAGAGCGTTGAGGCGGGATGTTTCCTATTGTGAATGCTTTTGCAATACGTTCAGCCGCAGAATCCACAATGCTTTTGTTGTCCGTGAAGAATGTCGCAAGCGGTTCTTCTTTTTTCACTGCATCGCCGGTTTTTTTGGCAAGAAGAATTCCCGCTTTCGGATCAATCACATCGTCAACCTTCATTCTGCCCGCGCCTAACTGCACCGATGTCAAGCCTAATTCAAGCGCATCAATTGTCGTGACGTACCCGCTTTCCTGCGCGGCGACCGTCCGCGAAAATTTGGACGACAGATATTTTTCCGGATGTTCGATGAAGCTGATATCGCCTCCCTGCCGCTTTACCATCCGCACAAATTTTTCGTACGCCGCGCCGCTTTTTACAGCATTCTTGCAGCGCTCAATTCCTTCCTTCAACGACGATGCTTTCTTTTCGGCTGAAAGCTGATCAGCCTTTGGTTGACCCAGCATCACCATCGCGCCGCCGAGAACGTACGTCAGTTCCATAATATCGGGAATATTTTTTCCGCGCAGGCAGTCAACCGATTCCATTATTTCATTCCAGTTGCCGATGGCATAGCCGAGCGGCTGGCTCATATCGGTGATAAAGCCGATCGTTTCTTTTCCGAACCTGTTGCCGATACCGACGAGCGCTTGTGCGAGTTCCACCGCCTGTTCATAGGTCGGCATGAACGCGCCGCGTCCGGTTTTAATATCGAGCACGAGCGCGTCAATTCCTTCCGCAAGCTTTTTGCTCATAATGCTTCCGGCAATGAGCGGAATACATTCCACCGTTGCCGTCACATCGCGCAGCGCGTACATCTTTTTATCGGCGGGCGCAATCTCTTTTGTCTGGCCGATCATAACGACGCCGATTTCGGCGATGACATTTTTGTATTCCTCAATTGAAAGTGCGGTGTTGAAGCCGGGAATCGCTTCGAGCTTGTCGAGCGTGCCGCCGGTGTGTCCCAATCCGCGACCGCTGATCATCGGCACCGGAACCCCGCATGCCGCAACGATAGGCGCGAGCGGAAGCGAGATTTTATCGCCGACACCGCCCGTGGAATGCTTGTCCACTTTTTTACCGGGAATGAAGGAGAGATCAACAACTTCGCCGGAATGCAGCATCAACTGTGTGAAGGCATACGTTTCTTCACTGCTCATTCCGCGAAAGAATGTTGCCATGAGAAATGCAGACATCTGATAATCGGGGATCGTTCCGCCGACATAGCCGCTGATGATAAAGTGCAGTTCTTCGGGAGAAAGCACCGCGCCTTCCCGTTTTTTCCGGATGAGTTCGTTGATGGTCATGAATTATACAAAAGTGAGAAGTTGGGGAAAGCCGGCAATGATCCAGTCGGGATGAAGCGCGTGCATCTGGTCTTCGCTGAACGTGCCGTACGTGACGCCGCATGTTGTAACGCCGGCGTTTTTCCCGCAGAGAATATCTTTATCCGTATCGCCAACCATCAATGTTTCGGATTTTTCCCACCGCTGATCGGCGGCAATCCTGTTGATGATGAACGGATCAGGTTTGTACGGCATCGTCTCGTCCGTTCCCTGTATCTGCGAGAAATAATGCGCTATGCCGAAATGATGCAAAACTTTTTTTGTCGTCTCGCTCGACTTTGTTGTGGCGGTTGCAAGAGTGATTTTTTTGTGATGGAGTATTTCAATGGTTTCTTTGACGCCGGGGAACAGCGTAGTTGTATTCAGCGCGCGCGGGCGGTAGTAATCGCGGTACATCACCGCCGCTTCAGGAATGCGCGGATGAAGCTCCCGCGGAAGCAGCAGCGAAAATGTCTCCTGCAATGTTTTGCCGATATGCGGGTACAAATCTTCGGTAGAATACTCGTCAACGCCGAGCTGACGCAGCACCCACAATTGTGCGCCGGCAATATCGCGCTTGGAATCGATCAGCGTGCCGTCAACATCGAAAATAATATTTTTGATTGCCGGTGTTTTCATGTCTCACTTTTTCAACAACCGCTCGCCGAGCATGATTCCGGCAATTGATTTGCCGTCAACAATTTCGTTGCGTTCGATTTTTTTCACCGCTTCTTCAAGCGGCATGCGCACCACGCGCAGCGACTGTTCGCCTTCTTCAAGCGCCTGCCCGTGCGGAGACAGCGATAAATCCTGCGCCATAAAAATATGGAGCCGTTCGTCACAGAAACCGGGCGTCGTGAAAATTGCGGTCAGCTTTTGCCAGCGTTGCGCTTCATACCCGGTTTCTTCCTGCAGTTCGCGCTGTGCGCAATGCAGCGGCTTTTCCTGCACGTCGAGTTTTCCGGCAGGAAGCTCAAGCACATGTTGTTTCACCGGGTAACGGAATTGATTCACCATAAGGATGTCGCGGTTTTCAAATACCGCAAGCACGACACTGCCGCCCGGATGCTCGACAACTTCGCGCGCCGAGTAATTGCCGGAATCGTACTCAATGCTGTCAACAACAAGGCTAACGATTTTTCCGTGATAGACTTTTTCTTTTTTCAGAACCCGGAAATTCATTTGATGAGTTTTCTTTCTTCATGGAAACAACGCGCTGCGGGAACGGGAATCCGATATGCGCCTGTGCAAAGGCTTTGTACACCTGCACGCGAAGAGTTTCAGCCGTTGTGAACTGCACCGTGTAAGAAGCGACGCGGCAGACAAGCCGGAATTGCAGTCCGGATTCTTCCAATGAAATAAGGAATGCTTCCGGCGCAGGATTCTTCAGCACATCGGGGTGCGCGTGTGCAAGTTTCAGCAGCAGGCGTTTTACTTCGCTCACATCTGAGCCGTATGCCGCGTCGACATCAACAATAACGCGAATGTGAGCTTCAGGATACGAATAGTTGACGATCTTCGTCTTGATCAGTTCGTTGTTTGGAACGATCAACAGGTTGTTATCGAAATCCAAAATTTTTGTGCTGCGAACGCCGATTTCATAAATGTCGCCTTCTTCGCCGGTTGGAATTTTTACGCGGTCGCCGACGCGGAACGGCCGGTCGATCATAATGACAAAACCGGCGATCATGTTTGAGAGCGTTTCCTGCGCGGCAAGCGCAATGGCAAGAGAACCGACGCCAAGCGAAACGAGCAGCGTTGAAATATTCTGCCCGAAATGATCGAGCGCAATGATCACCGCAACAAGCGCGATCAGAATATTGGCAACGCGATTGATGAGCGGTGCAAGCGCCTGATCAAAATTTGTTGAGCCGCGCCGTGCAATACTGTGAAGTGCATGGCTGACCAGCGTGTCGGTGATGCGAATGGCAACGGCGGTCAGCACAAACGCCATCAGGAGAAACAATGCGCCGTTTGCGTACTCGAGAAACTGAAGCACTGTCGCGTTCGAAACATTCAGCCCGTTGCTCAGTTCCTGCAAGCCGAAGTACATGCTCGTGATTGCAGCGATTGCCATTACGCGCGCGACGATGATCTCGAGAATTTTGTCGTCGAGATCGCTTTCGGTTTTCGCGATCAGCTTTCTGCCGATGGTGTTCAGCAGAAATTTCACAATCCAGCCGATGACAAGTCCAAGCAGAAAAACCATCAGTCCGGTCACGGAGTGATACAGAATTCCGGTGCCCAGCACCGACTGCAATTTACTAAAAAGCGAATTGTATGAAAGTGTGAGAAAAGAATTCATCGCGGCGCTATTTCATTCCCCTGCTGCCCGGTTTCACGGCGCGGCTGCCTGTTTTGCACAGCGGACATTCTTCTTTTGCATATGTAATGACATCCATTTGAAGAATAGATAGTGTCTTTGCTTCAAATTTCACTTTGCCGTTGCTCCGATCCACAATGTAGCCGACGCCTGCAAGCCGCGCCCCGAGGTCCTTCACAAGCTGGATGACTTCTTCCACAGAACCGCCGGTGGTTACCACGTCTTCCACGACGAGCACGCGCTCTCCCTTTTTCATTTCGAAGTCGCGCCGCAATGCCATCGTTCCGTTTTCGCGTTCGGCGAAAATTGTGCGCGCGCCGAGAAGCCTGCCGACTTCCGTGCCGACGACAATTCCGCCGACGGCAGGAGAGATGACCAGTTCTATTTCGCTGTATTCAAAATGTTTTGCAATTTCGCCGGCAAATAAGTGAAGGTATTTCGGAAATTGCAGAACTTTGGCGCATTGAAAGTACTGCGGGCTGTGCAGTCCCGACGTCAGCTCGAAATGGCCTTCCAGCAGCGCTTTCGTTTGTTTGAAGATGTCCAGCAATTCTTCTTTTGGGAGTTTCACGTACGGCTCCTGTTTTTTTGACTCGCCTTCCGGAGTTTGCCGGCAAGGGTTAAGGGTTTTCAGTGAGAGCTATAACGGCATCTTTACCACTCATCTTCCAATTCTTCTAATTCCTCATTCATTTCTTGTTTCTCGTGAAGATCATCGGCGGCGGCGGCCGCTTCAATGCCGCGGCGGTAAATTGCCTTTGCGTCCTGAGTTTGGTTTTGCTTGCTGTACACTTTGCCAAGCTGGTGATATGCCGGAATGTACTTCGGATCGCGCTTGATTAGTTCAAGCAGGGTTGCGATGGCAAGCTGCGCGTCGCCCATGCTGTTATATTCAAGCGCAAGCGCGTACCGTGAGAAAGAATCGTTCGGATTGTCCATCAGAAATTTTTTCAGTGATTCAATCCGTGTTGGTGCGGTAGTTGTCATAAGAAAAAAGTTATACGGTTGGCTGTGAAAAACGTCGTGCTGCTATTTCAGTGTGTCAATTGTTTTTGCTAATGAAAAATCTTTGTCCGTCAGTCCGCCGGCGCTGTGTGTGGAAAGTACGAGTGTGACTTTGTTCCATTGAACGACAATATCCGGATGATGGTTTGCTTTTTCGGCAAGGAGCGCCACCGATTGTACAAACCCCATCGCCCGAGCAAAATCTTTTTTGATAAAGATTTTGAAAATCTGACTGTCGTTGCGTTTCCATCCTTTCAAGGATTTCATCGCGGAAACAATTTGCTTTTCTGTGTAAAGTCCCATGCGGCCTCCTTATCTTTTAAACGGCTCTTCACGGTTTGCGAAATCGGGCTGATAATAATCCTGGCTTTCAAATTCCTGCGCCCAGCCGTTTTCCAAACCGTACTTATCGAGCAGGAAGAGCACTTTGTTGTATTCGCTTTCGCGGATGCGGCGGTCGAGCAATTCCGTCGTTGCCGCTTTGTGTGTCGGGTAATATTGCGCCATCACGCTGAGCGTTACGCGCTTGTCAAGCTCTGCTGCAATCCAATCGAATGTTTCTTCCGATGAAGCGATATCGTTCGGCAGCACAAGGTGGCGGATGATCAGCCCGCGTTTCACCAGTGCATCTTCGCCGTACACCAGTTCTGGTCCAACCTGCCGGAACATTTCTTTGATTGCCGCGCGCGACACATCGCGGTACGATTTCACTTTGGAATATCTGTAACCGAATTCGTCATCGGCATACTTCAGATCGGGGAGATAAATATCGAAAATGCCGCCGAGCAGCTTCAGAACGTCCACCGAATCGTAGGCATTAGTGTTATAAATGAGCGGCAGGTTTAATCCCTGCGGAATAGCAATTGAAAGTGCGCGGACGATCTGCGGAACAAAGTGAGTCGGCGAGACGAAGCCGATGGAATGACATCCTTTTGCCTGAAGCTCGAGCATCATTTCCGCCATCCGCTCGAATGTCACCGTGTTCTTGTTCTCGATTTTCCAATTTTGACTGATCTGATAATTCTGGCAATAGGCGCAGCGCAGATTGCAGTTGCCGAGGAAGATATTGCCGACGCCGTTTGTGCCGACGAGTGCCGGTTCTTCGCCAAAATGCGGACAGTAGGTTGAAACAACGGGTAAATAACCTGAATAACAGCGGGCAAGTTCGTCGTTTAGGCGATTATTCTGGCAATTGTGCGGGCAAATAACACAGGCGTAAAGCATCGCTTCCAACGCTTCCAATCGTTTGTGGAATTCGCCCGATTCAAACAGTGGTATGTACGAGGGAACAAAAGGCATTGTGCTGTACTAACGTGCACAAATATACGGAAGTTTCGGAAGGAATTCCAATGGGAAGAAGTTGAACGCGTTTCAATTGTCAGCAGCCGGCATTGCTTCTTTCAGCATATACTCTTTGGCATCCGCTGTGCGCAGATATTCCATCGCTGCCAGCGCCGCGATGGTTCCATCGGCAACTGCGGTTGTCACCTGCCGAAAACGTTTTTGAATCGCGTCGCCGGCGGCAAAAACTCCGGGCACATTCGTTTCACGAATATCGTTCACCACAATTTCGTCCGCCGCATTCAATTGTATTTTTCCGCAAAGTTTTTCTGTGTTCGGCACATAGCCGATGAAGATGAACGCGCCGTCGATTTCCTTTTCGGTTATCTCGCCGGTCGCCAAATTTTGTATTTTCACCTTCTGCAAAAAATCCGCGCCGATAAATTCCGCAATTGTTGACTGAAGAATGAAACTGATCTTCGGATTTTTTTCCGCTTCTTCTATTGCGTGTGTAAATGCCTGAAAATGATCGAATTGATGAACGACGGTTACAGACCGGGCATATTTTGTGAGTGACACCGCTTCTTCCAACGCAGAATTTCCTCCGCCGACAACAATGATGTCTTTTTCCTGAAAGAAATCGCCGTCACACGTGGCACAATAGGAAATACCCTTTCCTTTGAAATCCTGTTCGCCCGGCACGCCAAGGGCGCGCGGTCTTCCGCCCATGGCAAGGATGACAGCGCGGGCGGTGTACATTTCATTTCCGTTCACTTCAACCGATTTTATTTCTCCGTCAAGCGCAAGATGAGTGACGGTAACATTTGAGCGAATCGTGCATCCGAAAGACCTCGCCTGATTTTTCATAACCGCGGCGAGCTGATAGCCGCTGATGTTTTCAACGCCGGGGTAATTTGCAATCTCGTGCGTGAGTACCATTTGTCCGCCGACAGCGCCTTCATTGAGAATAAGCGTACGCATTTTTGCGCGGGAAAGATAAATTCCCGCAGCAAGCCCTGCGGGGCCGGCGCCGATTACGATGACATCAAAGCGATGCGTTTCCATTATTTATATGCGGGCTTCTCTGTAAAATTCGCGTCGAGGATTTCTGTGACTTCTTCCTTCGTTTGAATGCTGGTTGTCGCTTTCACCACTTTTCCTTTTTTGAAATAGACCGTGTATGGCAATCCGCGGAAGCTTTTGCATTCCGGCAAACTACGGATCACATGCGAATGCGGCGAATCAAATTCCATATCGCGGAATGCAACATGCGTATAATCGCCCTGCAGATCATCCATGATTTCGTACACCGGGATACACATCGGTCCCATTCTGCCGCAGCAAATCATCACGTTATCATTGCCGGCAATCGTATCGTGAAATTCTTGTTCTGTTGTAATGTGCTGTAAATTGGTTTGTAACATCGTGATGCTCCTTTAAGATGGTGATAGAACGTTGCAACAATAAGATGCAGTGAATGGCAGAAGAGATTCATAGATAGCAGCGAGGACTTTTTTTCGCCGAGAAAATTCTGTTTGGTTCTCTTGCATGAACAATGTATCTTACAATACTTTTTCGCGGTTCTTTGCTCACGGTGTACAGCGACACCTTTTTTGGAGGTTACATGAATTCAATTGAAGATTTGTCACGGAAAGAATTACTGACACTGGTAAAAGTGTATGCAAGAAACTGGCTTGCACACGACGGCTGCTGGTTTCTTGCCGCTGAGGAAACGTTTGGAATGGATACAGCCATTGATCTTGATACGAAATCATGGGAACGATTTGCCGTTGCGGAAGCGAAACGGATCATGAAGGAATTTACCATCTCGCCGGAAAGCGGATTAAAATGTCTGGAGCGGGCGTTTGGTTTCCGGCTGTATGCCGCTATCAACAAACAAGAAACAGAATGGGTTGACGAGCACACATTGATATTTCGCATGGTAGAATGCCGTGTACAAGCAGCGCGATTATCAAAAGGTTTGGCACCGTTTCCATGCAAATCGGTCGGCATGGTTGAGTTCACTCAATTTGCCCGCACGGTAGATCAACGCATTACGACACAATGCGTTAGTTGTCCGCCTGATCCCGTAAAAGATTCTTACTGCTCATGGAAATTTACGATTGATGAGAAGCCGGAACATACGAATCAACGCGCGGCTTCTTAACTGAGATTTCAGCCCCCATTCTCTGCTTCACTTTTTGTTGCAAAGCATCACCCGTGGCAAGTCTGCTTTTGGCAAAGTTGAAAGCTTTTCGTTATATTGGCAAAGTCTTTTGCCGAGATTCAGCCTATATAACCTTTAGCCGTTGAGCATGAAACTTCTTTCCGTCATTTCACTTCAAAACCGGATTTTTCTTTTCGTCGGCACGCTTGTTCTTGCCGTCATTCTCATGCTGTGGGTTGTTGTGCGCCCGAAGTACGAAGCATCCGTTATAAACGAACGGCTGACCATTGTTGAACAGCTGCAAAATTATTCCATGACCGGCATTGATCAAAAGTTTGGAGAATGGACAAACGTTGCCCGGTACGTTGCATGGCAGGCTTCGAGTCATCCGTCGGGACTTGATTTGCTGCTGCGGCAATTTATGATCCTGAATCCCGAGCTTGTGGAAATCCGGCTTTCGTCCCCTTCGATGAAAGATGAGCTTTCAAGCCGCAATACCGATTACCAGCCGATCACACTGAACATCCGCGACGCCGATTGGCTTCCATCGAAGAGCGATACATCTGCACGGATAGCGTGGGTGTACATTAGCGACCAAGGATTAAATCTCGTTGTCGTACGAAAACAGTTCAGGCTGCAAAATATTCAGCTTGCCGTCACGGTCGTTGCCGACGCGAAAGCGATTGTGCAGTCTCTCGAAAATCTTCCGCTTGGCGACGATTATTCAGCGAGCATTGCCGGGCCGAGCGGCGTTGTGTTTGCAAACCGGTCGTCCTTCGTTCCTGAGCATATATCACAATCGCCGGACGAGATTTCACAGCTTCGCACGGTTTCTTTTCAAGGAAACACATGGCGCGTAATTACGGCGGGGTTTCATTCGTCGGATTTTTGGATGATCGTCGCCATTCCTGAAGCTCTCGTTATCAAACCGGTGCACGATCTTTTTCTTTATTCAACCGCAGCCATTGTGGCGATCACTTTTCTCGTTTTGGTTTTCGGCTGGTTTGTTTCGCGGCAGATTTCAAAACCCGTTTCTTTGATGGTTGAAGACGTTGAGAAAATGAGCGCACTTGATTTTACGCATCCGATTCGTGCGCCGCAGCTTCCTGAGTTGAGGCAGATGGGAAAGACCATTGAAACGATGCGGCAGGCGCTGGAGCGGTACCACCGCATCAACGTTGAGAAAATTATTTTTGAAGAATGGAAAAACCGCTTTCTCATGTCGTACAGCGAGGATATGATTGCCATTGCCGACAGCAGCGATCGCTTCACATTTATCAACGACCGGCTTTTAATATTTCTTCGGCAGCTGGATGCCGCAGAATCCATCACGCACAAATCGCAATTGGTCAATCATCCCCACATTACCAAGATTAAAGAATCGCTTCGTTCGGAAAAAAGCGGCTCGCTGGTTGTGCGCCTTGTGCAATCGGAACTGAAAATCGCCGTTGAAACACGCGCACCTCTCTTTTTCAGACTTCACGATGTGGCGATTCACAAGGACAACGAAGACCTCGGCTCAATGCTGATCTTTCATGACCTGACGAACGAACGGGAAATTGATCAGATGAAAACCGACATGATCAATGTCGTGGTTCACGAACTGCGCAATCCGCTGAACAGCATTATGGGATTTGCATCACTGATGCTGGAAGATGAACAGCAGAAGCCGGAAGAGCGTACGGAATTTCTGAAAATTATTCTTAACAGCAGCCAGAATTTGAATATGCTGATCAATCGCTTTCTCGATATTCAGCGGCTCGAATCGGGCAAAGTGAATTTTGCGAAAGAACCGACCGATCTTTCGCTGATGATCCGTTCGTTGATCGAATTCCAAAAGCCGCAGTTGATGAAAAAATCGGTGAGCATTAATTTCGTTGAAGACGACGCTTTACCAGCCGTGGCTGTTGCGCCCGAACTTATGCACGAAGCATTTCTCAACCTGATTTCGAACGCCGTCAAATACGGCGATTCCAACCGCAGCATTGATATTGCATTGACCGGCAGCGGCGGAAATGTTATTTTCTCCATCACAGATCACGGCTACGGAATTTCACCGGAAGATCAAACCAAATTGTTCACAAAATTCTTTCGCGTCACCTCCAACCGCAAAGCGGCAGAGCAAGGCGGGACCGGATTAGGACTGGCGCACGTCAAAGAAATTGTTGCGTATCATAACGGCAGCATTCGTCTCGAATCAACTCCGGAAATCGGCTGCAGATTTACAGTCACCATTCCACAAGGAAGCGTTGCATGAAGCGGGTCAGCATCTTTCAGCACATGGTCGCAGGTATTGTATGTTTTCTGTTCCTCCATGCCGCGGCTTTTTCTCAGTCTCGCTCTGTGAAGGAAATGAAAATTGGCGCCGGCAATCTGCAGAAAGAAGCGGCGCAATTGCTTGGCGATGCGTCAACGTGGCCGATTATCGTATCGCTTGCCGAACGGGACGAGGCGGACAATGCTTTTGTGTTGAACCCGGATGCGTTGAGAAAAGTGCGGGCGTTCGCGCTGTTTCACAAAAAAGTGAACGGAGCGAAAGACAAACTGACAATACTTTTAAAAAATGGTGCGCGCGTGTTTGCACCAGTTCAGTTGGATGATGCCGCCGCTGCAGGCAAGTCATACATCATGGCGATTGGCAGCGGATCGCTCGATGAAGCAATGAAACAAGGCGGCGCGTACATTGACGATGTAGAAAAAATTGAAAGCCTCATCGCCGAGAAAAGGAACGAAGCAATTGATGCAATCCTCAATCAAAAAACCGGCGACGTTGACAAGAAAAAAGGATTGCTCGGCAGCTGGCTGATTGCGTATAAAAACGATCTCTTTGCGGAATCGGACGGATTGAAAACCGGCGAAGCAAGTTTCGCCCAGCTCTCATTTACCGACGGCTGCGATGTTGTTGTTGACCCGAGCACAACCGTCATCATCAGAAAGTCGCAGGTGGACAAACTTGACCAGAGCGTCAAGCGCGACATTGCTCTTGAAAAAGGAAGCATGCTGACAAAACTGACCGCGGCGGCAAAAGAAAAAAGTGATTTCACGTTTGAAGCCGGAACGTCGGAATCGCTTGTGAAATCGGGAAAATTTTGGGCGAGCGCATCGAAAGATAAAAATGTGAAGCTTTCGAATTACGACGGCTCGCTCGATGTCACGGCAAGTAAAGTCAAAGTGACGGTCGAGTCGAACCAAGGAACGATTGTTGAAAAAGGAAAACCTCCGCTGCAGCCGGTGCAGCTTTTGCCTGCGCCGGAACTTGCATGGTCCGGTTTGGATACTGTCATTTATAATTCCGAGTTGAAAGTCGAATGGAAACATGTTGACAAAGCGACGGTCTATCAACTTGAAACATGCCCGACGAAAGAATTCAATGCCGATATCGTTCGCTATGGAAGCACGAAAACAGATTTCACGCTGAAAAATCTTCCGTTTGCTGCGACATTTCTCCGCCTGCAATCAATCGACCGGTATGGATTGCGCGGAATGGACAGCCCGATATACCGCATCGTCCGGACGAAGGATACGCAGCCGCCGCCGATCAATATTGACGGTTGGGAAACGGATCGCCGCTATACCGCTCTTTCGGTAATTGTTGTTAAAGGGCGCACGGAGCCGGACGCAAAGCTTCTCTACGATAAAAAGATGGTGCCGCTTGGCAGAGACGGATCGTTTTCGATGACCGTTCAAGTCGAGCCGCCTGAAACGCAAATTCATCTTTCCGCGACGGATAAATCCGGCAACACGCTTACTCGCACGCTTTCGATTGTTCCGATGGATGTCAATCGTGTGCGGAATATTGCATGGAATTGTAAATCGGAGAACGGCATTCTTTCTCCGACAACGGATGAAATATCGGCAAGCGGTGTTGCATACCCGCATGTGAAAATTACGGCGGCGTTTGGTGAACAGCACCTCAGTGTGCAAACTGATTCTCAAGGACGCTGGGCGATTTCTTTGAAGCGTGCTCGAGGAGAAAAATTAGTGATGACATTTGAATCTATTGATGACAACAAAATCATTGCAACTGACACGTTTAGTGTCCAATAATTCTTTGAAAATATCCATGCAAAAATATACGCTGCGTTTCCAAGTAGCCGCCGTTCTTTTTCTCGCCGTTGTTTTCGCTGCATCATTGTCTGCCCAAGATCTTTTTCTTTCAGTTTCGGGGAAAAAAGCGAACACGGCACAGTCCGGTGATTACGTTCATTCGCATGAATTTTGGCTGAAACCTCAGCGCAGTGCAGGCGACGCCGCGCTCGAAATTTTCGACGCCGGTCTTGGCGGCATTGCCGACGTCATAAACGGTTCAGCGGACACGAAAACGACATTCGAAATTTTTCCGGTAACAGCGCTGTATCCGAAAGGAAATCCCGGCGAAGAAGCTGAACAGAGTAATGCGAAGCCGGTCATTTCTTTTCAAACGGGAAACGAACCGCTCTATACTAATCGCTGGAACTCGTTTGCAACGCTGCATTCCGCCGCGTCGCCCACCGGCTGGATCTTGCGCGTTTCGGCCTCAAACGGCGACGACATCAACAGTTTTCAGTTGGCAATGACCGACACAACTTCTCTTTCACCGCGCAGCGATTGGTCTATCATATCGCTTGATTTATCTGTCTGTCTTTTTCATGTTTCAGCAAATGAAGAGATACAACTTGCACCGGCAAATGTTTCGGGTGCTGGCGGTCCGCCGCAGGAATTAAAAGCGTACGGACTTGAGGACGCAGAAGCAATCGTGCGCGATGATTTTGGAAATACGTTTCCAATGACAGCGCGTGATAGTTCATATAAGCAGGAAATTGCCGGAATAAAAAATCACTGGGGAATTGCCGTCTCCGGTTCGGCGATGAACATCAACAACATTGTGATCAGAGGCGCGGCGCATCCGGTGTTGTGGGAATTGAAGCCGGTGATTGTTCAGCGTCCGAAAGCGCCTTCCATAGAAATCAAACAACTTCCTGCGCAATCATGCACAGCAATGCGGTTTGCGCTGGATGATGCAACGCGAAAAGCATTCGCCGGAATTACGCCGCGATGGAATTTTCACAAAGCAATGCTCGTCGGCGATTCTGCGACGATTGATTTTGGGAAATCGGGAACATATTCCGTTTCTGCGCTTCTTCCGACAAAAGGAATTTATTTCCCGAAATACTGGAAGAAAGATTTTGCCGTTACGGTCAGCGCGGCGCCGTCAGCCGTCATTACAACCGACAAAGATATTGCAGCGCCGGGTGAGCAGATTGTGTGCTCATCAGAAAAATCGTCCGATCCCGAAAACCGTCCGTTGAAAATTCAATGGTATGTGAACGGCGAATTCCGCAGCGAAGAAAAGACGCTGCGCATCGCAAGTTTGATCCCGGGGAAATACACGGTGAAGCTTGTGGTCAATAACGGCGCGACGAATTCGGTGTGCACGGAAGCGTCGGACACAAAAGTTGTGCGGATCAACGCGCAGCCGTATGCCGAGATCAAATTTCCGCTCGTCTTCGGAAGATTGGACACGGCAGTGTTTTCTGTCAAAAAAGAAATGGACAGCGATGGTGATCCGCTTCGTTTTGATTGGAGCGGTTCGGGAATTGTCGGAAGCACAACGGGGCGCTCGATTAAAATTGAGCATGCCGCCGCAGGCGATTATCAACTGACGCTATTGGTTTCCGACCAAACAGGGACTTCAAATTCTACGTACTCAAAAACGATCACGTATCATGTCAACGCGGAGCCGGTGCCGGCGTTTTCACTTCCTGCGCAAGCGGCGCCCGGAGATACGATTGTTCTCAGCGCCTCGCGTTCGCTCGATCCTGACGATCATAACCTGACCTACACGTGGACGACAACTTCAGGTACACATCTCGAAGGGCGTGCAGTGACGACGGCGTTCATTGCGCCGGGTGATTACGATGTTGTTTTAACCGTGAATGATAATGAACATGTGAGCAACTCGATTCAAACCATCACAAAAAAAATTCACATTAACGCGCCGCCGATTCCAGTCATCATTGCCGAAGACCGTTCGATATCGGCAAAGCAGATTTTTTCTGCGGAACGTTCAAGCGATGCCGATTCCGCCTCCGGCGGACGGCTTACGTATGCGTGGGAGTTCGGCGACGGACATTCCGATACCGGAAAAGTCGTGACGCATTTCTATGCAGCGAGCGGACGTTATCATATCACGTTGACAGTTGACGATCTTCAAAAGCAAACGAACAGCGTTCAGAAGATTTCCCATGACCTTGTCATTAATCGCTATCCTGTTGCAGTTTTTTCGCTGCCGAAATATTGGCAGCCCGATAAGCCGCTTTCTCTCGACGGAACCAAAAGCTACGATCCTGACGGTGCGATCAGCAGTTATACATGGATGATGAATGGGAAAAAAATCAGCGGCGATTCAATCGCAACGATTACGTTCGATGCGCCCGGTGATTATGCAATCGCATTGCGGGTGAAAGACAATTCGGGATTTGACGATGCCGTCGGGATCAAAACAATTCCGATTCATATTAATTACCCGCCGGTGGTGCAATGGAAAATGATTCCAAGTGTTGCGGAGCCGAATGTTCCGGTCACGTTCGATGCAAGCGGAAGCTACGATCCGGACGGCACAGCGGTCAAAAAAGTGATGTGGTCATTTTCCGACGGCACCACAGCCGAAGGTGTGAAGGTGACGAAAACATTCAAAGCGTCGGGCATTGTTGCGGTAACTGCGAGCACCGATGACGGAAGCGGATTCACGAATGCCGTTCAAACGAAGACGGAAAACATTCTTGTGAATACGCCGCCGATCATTGTTACGAAAACATTGATCCGGACGAATTCCCGCCGCATTCATCTTGATGCAAGCGCAAGCTACGATGCCGACGGCGATGCGTTGAGTTTCGATTGGCTTCTGCCGGACGGAACACATGTTCACAAAACGTCCTTTTATTGGAATGCGCCTTCCGGCGGCGTGCAATTCATCACGCTCACTGCCGACGACGGGCACGGAAAGAAAAACAGCATTGTGCGGGAAACGATCCGCGTTCTTGTCAATCGCCCGCCTGTCGCTGTCGTGGATTCGTTGATTTATTCCTGCACGGGCCAAACAATTTTGTTCAACGGCTCAACATCATACGACCCAGACGGCGATCCGATCTCGACACTGTGGGATTTTCGCGACGGAACAACTTCAACAGAAACAAATCCGGCGCATGTGTATGCAAAGCCGGGATATTATGAAGTGAAACTGTCGCTCGATGACGGCTTCGCTGAGCATCCGACGATAGCGACAATTCCGGTGATCATTGAAGGCTCGCCGGTAGCGTACCAAACATTCAAAGACACAATTGTCTGCGTCAATGTTCCGCTGGCATTCAGCGGCGACCACAGTTCCGATCCGAACGGTCCGATCGGTTCGTTTGCATGGGATTTCGGCGACGGTATCACAGCGGTTGGGAGCAACGTAACGCATTCATATACGAAAGCCGGAACATATTACGCAACGTTAACGGTTATTGGAAGCGGCAGCGGGCGATGCAGCAAAACGAGTCAGGTTACTTCGACAATCCACGTTGTTGAAGGGCCTGTTGCAGAATTTTCAGCGCCGAGAAGAGTGAGCATCGGTGAAGATGTATTGTTTGATGCTTCTCCTTCGCACCCGAACGGAAAACTGACGTCTGAGTTATGGCGCATTCAAATTGATTCACAAAACGTTCTTTTAAGCGGACACCTCGTGCATCACACATTTGCGAGTGCAGGAATTTATCCCGTGACATTGATTATTACCGTTGAATCGAACACGACCTGCAACACAGCAATGATAACGGAAAAAATTCAGGTGAATCACCCGCCGGTGCTGGCATGGAATGTACCAAAAGATATTCCGTTCGGCGATCCGTTGATTCTTGATGCATCGCATTCCTACGACCCCGATGGAATCATCACAGCGTATCGCTGGAACATTGACGGTAAAACTGCCGGCTCAACTCCGATGGTTTCTGTTCCTTCGCTGACGGCGGGAAACCACACGATCAGTTTAACCATTACAGATAATTCGCATACGTCATCGGAATCTGTTTCGCAGAACACCGTTGTCCGTGTCAATTCAAAACCGAGCCCGTCGTTTACCCTTCCCGATCAAATTTTTGAAAATGAAACGGTTCAGCTTTCCCCGGCGGCAGCGGTTGATGCCGATGGAGATACGCTGCAATTTATATGGAAGATAGACAACGTCGTTACCAACAACGCTGCGGTACGGTTCGCTTCCGGACGGCACGTTATCACGCTTGTTGCTTCCGACCAAAGAAATCTTCCGAACTCAGTTGATTCTGTGCAAAAGGAAATTTTTGTTACCGCCGTTCCGAATCTTGCGATTTATCATCCTGCTGATTGGATTGTCGGAACGATTGTGAACGCATCTGACTTGTATCATGTGCCGTTGGTCGGCTTCGTAAGTAATCAGCGTATTGAAAATACGTGGATTCCGAGAACGGCTGGTGAAGTTACACAGAAAATTGCGTGGGCTCCGAAAGGCGAAATTCTTGCGGAAAAAGATTTTCACATCACAGTGTGGGATTCATTGAAGTTTACGGAAGACATTCCTGAAAAGACGATCACATGGAATCCATCGAATCCTTCTATTATAATATCAGCGCCGTCAGTCAATCGTCCTGAAGCGCGGAATGTGCAGTACGAATGGCTGAAAGGCGCTCAAGCAATCGGTGTAGGAAAAATCATTGAAGCTCCGCTGGTGAAAGGCAGGAATGTGTTCACCGTGAAAGTAGTTGATGAAGATATGCAGGGTGCAACGCCGATTGAGCAGACGGTTATTGTGAATTGTGAACAGTGAGATTTTCTCACGAGTAGTGAGAGTCTGTCAACTTTTTTGCAGTTGTGAGAGACCCATTGTTACAGAATGCACGGAAAAGGCATTTTGCAGGCACACAGCGATGGCACGATTCTTGACGCTTTAATGTTCATACGTATGTGACCACATGAAATATTTCTTACGATATAAACGAGTTTTCGGAAGCATTTTTCTTGCTTTCTTTTTTCTCACCAGCTCCGGTTTCACGGTAGTTGTGCGTCATTGTACAATGGCGGCGGTTCCGGAATGCTGTGCAGACATGCAGGAGAATGCGGCTTGCTCAGACAGAGCAACCACCGCGGGCCAGAGCATTCATGCTGCGGCAATAACCTGTTATACCAATACTGTCGTTAGCAGTTTGAACACAACACCGGCGACAGTCGAAAAATCTTTAGCGTTGAAGATTTTCAACAATAGTTCGCCAACTCTGTTTTCAGGTAGTCAGTTATTTTCTAACTCTCCTGCATTGCACAGTTTCACTACACATTTCCCCCAACACACTTCACCTCCTTCTGTAGAGAAGCGGATTCTTCTTTCCTCGTTTCTCATTTAATTTTTTCTCGTTTAGCTATTTGCGTGCCGGGTTTGCAGGAGTAGTTTGTCGCTTATGCAAACACATAAGCACAATCTCCGTTGCGTGATTCCAAACAGTTATGGAATCGTTGCGCACGTTCATTACTTCAATACGAGAAAAAATATATGAGAACCTTTTTTCATGTTGCTGCCATCGCTGTTTTCTTGTCATCGTTATATGGGCAAGAAAATAGTGCAAATGAGATAACACCGGCACACATAAGCCTCGACAGTCTCATTGTTGTTGCCGTGCAGAATAATCCTGAAATCAAAATGGCGCGGTATGAATCGAACGCCGCCGAAGACAGGATACGTCCGGCACGTACGCTTCCCGACCCGCAGCTCACCATCATGGCGGAAAATGTTCCGTCAAATTTCAGTCTTACCGCCGATGAGATGACGATGTTTCCGCAGTTCAAGATTATGCAGATGCTGCCATGGTTCGGAAAACTTGGCACGGCTGGCGATGTAAAGAAGTTCGGCTATAAAGCATCGCAGGATCAGTTTGCACGCATCACGCTGGATGTCGTTACAAATATCAAAAAGGTGTATGGGGAGATTTACCAAACACAAATGACGATCAGCTATCTTGAGTACAAGAAGACTCTTCTGAACGGCGTCGTAAAAGCTGCCGAACAGCTATTCGCAGTCGGTCAGGTTCCCCAGCAGGATGTTTTTCGTGCGACGGCGGAGGTAACCATGGTAAAGTCAGATCTCATCACGATGAACGGAATGTTGAAGCAGGAGTATGCCGAGCTTGGAGCGCTCGTCGGAAGCAGCCAACCGACAACAGTTGAGGTTGACACACTTCGCCTTCAACCATTGCCGACTCTGTCGGATCTTGAAACCGCTCTTGTTGGTAACAATCCATATTTATCACAAGTCTCCAATATTAAAAATGCCGCTCAGGCTCAAACCGCATTTGCCCGTAAAGATGCGATTCCCGACCTGAATGTCGGTGTTTCCTATGGCTATCGCGGCGCGCTGATGCCGGACGGCACAAAGGCGTTGAACATGATGAACTTTGAGGTGGGATTGAACATTCCGCTTTACTTTGGAGCGAGACAGCAGAAGATGATTGATGAAGCAGATTTTATGAAGCGGGCGGCGGATCAGCAATATAATGCCGCAGCCTTGTCTCTGCAAAGCGAGCTTCGCTCAATGTACGCAAATGCGGAAGCACGGTACCAGCTTGTTCCGCTCTACACACAGGAACTCATTCCTCAATATGAAGCAACCTATAATTCATCGCTCGCCGCATATTCAGTCGGGAAGACGACCTTTGCAATGTTAATAGATAATCTGACAACGTTAATAAACACTAAGATTGAATTTGTGAAAATAGAATCCGCGTACTTTTCCGCCTCCGCAGAGATTTCAAAACTTGTTGGAGAAGGGTCCGAAAATTACCGAGGTGAGCAATGAAAGGAATAATGAAATTACGGCGTGATCGAAATCCAAAACCTATCGAGGTAACAATGAAGAAAATTGTAGTAATCTCATCCCTCTTTGCAGGATTAATTCTGGTTCAAGGGATTTTGTGGACAGGCTGCGGAAAGCCGGGAAAGAACGGCACCGGCGCGAGTGATTCAACATGGGCGGTACAAAAAAGTGAGAGGAAGGTTCTGTACTGGTACGACCCGATGAACCCCGCCATCCATTTTGATCGTCCGGGAAAATCGCCGACAATGGATATGGATCTCATTCCGAAATATGCGGATGAAGAAGAAAGCAATCCCAACATTGTCAAAGTGGACCCGGCGATGGTGCAGAATATGGGCGTTGTCATCGGCAGCGTCGAGAAGCGAAAGCTCACAAGAACAATTTTCACGTATGGAGTTGTCTCCCCCAACGAAAAAGAGATCAGCGATATCAATACACGAGTATCGGGCTGGATCGAAAAGCTGTTCTTCGATTATACAGGCATGGATGTACAACGCGGCCAGGAGATGGCGGTAATTTACAGCCCGGATTTGATTGCCGCAGAGCAGGAATTCCTTCAGTCTGTCTCGTTCGCAAAAGCAAGCGGCGCTGCGTCTTCTTCTAATCAACTTATCAAAAGCTCGCGCGACAGGCTGAAATTTTTCGGCATGAGCGACAAGGAAATTGATGCTCTTCAGTCAACAGGCAGTGTGATTAACCGGGTGATCATTCACTCGCCGGCGGACGGGACAATTTTGGAGAAGAATATTTTTGAGGGACAAAAGATTTCGGCAGGTCAAACGCTGTTCCGTGTTGCCGATCTTCGCCGTGTCTGGGTAATTGCCGATGTCTTCA
>JAJYOI010000132.1 GCA_021796275.1 Bacteroidota bacterium | reverse complement strand
TGCCGTTTGCTCCCTTCATGTCATTTGAGTACGGTTCAAGATATGTAATGCTTTTTATAGGAAGAGATTTACTAAAGTACGAAGTAATAACCGGACTTGGCATTTTTGAATTATCAAAAGTTATCGTTTTGAGAACGGTTGTCTGATTGAAATCTAATGGAGAGGTATATATTGGCGACTCCATTGTCGGCGTTGTTCCGTTGAGTGTATAATGGATTTGAGCGTCTTTGTCTGCATCTTTACATGCGACAGTCAGTGACTGTCCATATTCGATATAACCGGATCCGGGTGTGACTTCCGGTTTTGATGCAGCCATAAATCTTCCGTAATCGCTTTTGTCATGGTTCAACGTATCGAACAACGCTTGAGCGGGCGTTGTGTTGTCATTTTCATTGTATGCCGCCGTCATCGCAAAGATTCTTATCTTGTCGTTTGAGGGAAGAACGATTTCTTTTGTATCCTTCGGCAAATCAATTTTGTATTTATACATGTACGTGTACGCGTATGCATCATTCTTGCCGTTGCTCAAGTGACGGTGCTGTGTAAAGAACCCAACGTTATCTTGCCTCACATATCCGGGAGCCAAACCGAGATAATTGATTCCATTCCAAGTATAGTTTGTTTCGCTGCTATCTACTTTATCCCAAATCCGATTATCCCATTGGCCAATATATCCGGACCAAACCTGTACCGGAATGCTCACGGATGAATTTCCAATTTTGAAAACTCCATCGTGCAAAGCATCGGTTGAAGCTGCGAGAAAATATACTCTGTTGAATTTTCCTTCGGGAAGCTTTATCGTTTGGCCTTCGCATGCAACCGCGTTTTTTGCGCCGTCCGCTTTTGGTCCCAAAGCGAATGTTATATTCTCACTCGTGATTGTATCGGGAAGCATTTCAGCCGGATAGGTTTTTCCATCTTCAAAATCACCGTCGGTTCTGTTTTTATCATAACTCATGGCGTCGCTATTGTACGGCAATGCAACCGGCACACTTTCAGGTGAAGAAAGTTTTTTAGCCGGCGGTTTTAATTGCAGTTCGAATGTCCTCAACAGGTACGGCGCCTCATCGAAAACAAGCTTGCCATGTTTGACGACCGCAGGCTTTATAAATCTTTCCTGTCCGTCAACTTCATTTGCAGAAATGATCGGACTTGCAAAAGAGACTTCAACATTTTTCCATTCTTTTCCTTTTGTTTCGACAATTCTCAGGACTAAATCTTTACCGTTTTCTGCTTTCTTCAGCGCCATAATCTCAATATTCGGATTGTTGATCTTGAAGAATGAAAATGATTTTCCGAGAAATCCTTTGTGAAGAACAGTTTGAAAGGCAACAAGCGGCTGATTAACTCTTAATCCTTCGAAATTACAATTTGCATCCCGCCAATCTCCTTTATGACCGTATACGGCATAGAGCATTTCATGCTTTCCAATATCCTGAAACGCCTGATCTTTATATCCGCCGCGAACACCCGGCGTGTAAAGAAGAGTAAGCCGCACAACATTATCCGCCGGTTTGTCGGAACCGTTTTTACAATCTTCAAGTATGGAGACTCCGTACTTCCCGTCTTTATCCGTTAAATCAAACCATTGATGCGACGGCACTTCAAACTTTAACGAATCATTGTTCGTACGTTGAACCGTTCCGACATCGCTGTTGTACGTTGCCAGCGGATTCGAAACCGTCAATGGAAACGTTGACTCAAGCGAACATTCTTGTGCTGCCCAATCAATATTCGTTTTGAATTCAACTCTGTCGCCATTTGCCGTCAACCGGATTTGTTGAACAAATTTTGAATGACGCGCTTCACGTTCAACTTCAATTGCAATTCTCGCCGGACCATTCTCAACAATTTTAATATTTGCCGGACCGTCAACATATCCTTCAGGCGCTTTCTTTCTATCCGCCCAATCCATATTCCAGGCCGGCCACTGTTGCGGCTTTTCATAAAGGAAAGCTAATCGAATTGGGGATGCCAACAATTCTTTTTTTGCAGTTTTATCATAAATACTCGAAACATCGCCGTCGCCGTTAATCTTCACAACGTATTTTGAATTTTCTAATGAAGATGGGGTTACTTTCAATCCAGTGGAAAGCGCACAGGGAGAAGATTCCGGCCTGACATCGTACGTTACGTAACTCATGGAAGGAGTCTTCGCAAGGAAAAGGACAGTCACCTTATTTCCCTCTTTGCTTTTGATCTGCGAAGGAACTTCTTTGTTCTTGCTATCGAAAACCCTTACCGCTTTTGGTGCCACAGCACCGAATGTTACCGTCGCTTTCACTACATCTTCTCTTTCAATCGAGAGCGGATTATACACGACAATCGGAATTCCTCTCACTTGCGTGTCCATTCCACGAATGATGGAACCTGAAGCGTCAGACAAAATATTACAGAATTGATTTGCGGCTAACAGTTCGTCATTCCATTCGTATTCAAACGCTTTCGGGATCACTGTTCCGGGAAGCATATCATGAAACTGGCTTGCAAGAACGAGCCGCCACGCTTCATTCATTTTCGTCATGTTATATTTGCTTCCGCCAAGCCAATCACCAATAACAGCAGCTTCTTCAGTTTTGAAGGCAAGCAATTCATTTTTTCTGTTCCATCGTTTCATATACGCCGCAGAATTAATCGAGCCGGCAGAATGATTTGTCAGCAGCAATTCACCTTTGAATGACGGGAGACGTGATTCTTGCTGTGGAGTAATATCTTTGAACATTTCATCCGCACGTGCGGAAACAACTGTTAAACCTGTAGTATCGTGAACACTTTTTTCAAGCCACTGAACAGAACCTTCCGTCGGCGATCCGCCGACGTCGCCTGTTCCGTAATACATATAATCCGTATAGACGCCTGACTTTTCTCCCAAGTCGTTGATTCGTTTCACCCATTTTTGATCATGACTTAAATCGTCGGTGATTTGCGTAACGTAATCGCCCGGATTAAATGCGGCAATAATGGAGGTGCCGTCAGGTCCAATCCATTTTCCAACATTGAATGGAATTCCCTTCGCTGAACCCCACGATAATTTCTGGGTTGAAAAACCTTTTAACCCGCAATGAGCGAGAACAGATGGAAGCGATGCCGGAAATCCGAAACAATCGGGAAGCATGAACTCTTCGCTTGCTACGCCGAATTCTTTTCGAAAGAATTCGTTTCCGTACAACACTTGCCTAATATCGGATTCAGCAGAGGGCGACAATACATCATTTTCTTCCATTGAAGAACCGGCAGGGTACCATCGTCCTTGTGCGACGTACATTTTCACAGAATCGTACTGCGCCGGATAATATTCTTTCATGAACATGTAACGGTTAGCACCGGTGAAGTTGAAAATGTAATCTGGATATTTTTGGAACAGCGGGAAATTATCCACCATTGTGTTCCAGATATATTTGTCAATTGTTGTCGGATAATCCCAGCGCCACTGTGTGTCAAGATGTGCATAACCGACGGAATAAAGCACCTTTTGCTTCGACAAATTGTAATGTTGTGCAAAAGCGGAAGTCGCAAAGAAAAGAACGATTGCTAAAATTATTTTTACTGACGCCTTCATGATATATTCCTTTCTTAATTTGTTTCCAAGCAAAATCGCATTTTGTTTTTCATCCCTCCACAACGACAATCTTCTCTAATTCTTCCAAGGATTTTCCTTTTGTCTCCGGCATAACTTTCCATACGAAGAAAAAGAACGGAATCATCATGACGGCAAAAAACATGAAGACATCTCCGCCGCCAAAGCTTGTTAATGCGATTGGAAAAATAAGACCAATTATTGCATTCATAATCCAATGAGTGAACGAGCCAAGCGCCTGCCCTTTTGACCTGACTTTGTTTGGAAAAATTTCTGCAAGAAATACCCAAATGACGGCACCCTGGGAAAAAGCAAAAAAAGCAATGAAGCCAACGATGAATGCTACAACGCCGGTACTGCCGAAAAGAGTTTCATCATAATAATGAACTGCCGCTCCTGTCAGCGAAAGAAACATACCGACAGCGCCTATCAAAAGTAATGTTTTCCGCCCGAATTTATCAATGAAGAACATAGCGATAATTGTGAAGATCATATTGGTTACGCCTACGGCAACCGCCTGAAGCATTGCCGCATTGGTACTTGCACCAGCTTTCTCGAAAATCAACGGGGCATAATACATGATCACATTAATTCCGGATAATTGATTGAACACGGCAAGCAACATTGCACACATGATGACGAAACGGTATTTCTTCTGCAATAATTTTGTAACGCCACCTTCCAATTCTTCTTTTAATGAACTAACGATGCTGTTTACTTCTAACTCAACATTTTCCGCACCGACAGATTGTAAAACTGAGCGTGCCTTTTCCACTTGATTTTTCTTTACAAGCCATCGCGGGCTTTCAGGAACAACAAACAATAGAATAAAAAAGACAGCCGCCGGTATTGTCATCACACCGAACATCCAGCGCCAGTTGGTCGGTCCAATGTCTACAAACAAATAGTTTGAAAAGAACGCGACAAGAATCCCAAACACGATGTTAAACTGTGCGACTGCAACCAACCTGCCGCGCAATCTTCCCGGTGAAATTTCTGCGATGTACATTGGTGCCATTACTGAAGCGGCGCCAATTGCAAGCCCTCCCACAAATCTTGAAATTAACAGCGTGTACCATCCGCTTGCCAAAGCACAGCCTAAGCCAGAAATGAAATACAGTGCGCCGCACACGGAAAGCATGGTACGTCTGCCCCACAAATCTCCCGGCTTGCCAACGGCAATCGAGCCGATGACGGTGCCCCACAGCGCAATCGAAACGGTAATGCCGAGAGTGGTATCGGTCAATGAAAAATATTGAGTGATAAATTTCGTCGTTCCGGAGATAACCGCTGTGTCGAAGCCGAACAGAAAACTACCGAGAGCGGAGACAACTGTTGCATAGAGAAGTTTTTTATTCATTGTGTGCTCGCTGTTAGTTTGAATTTGAATTTTTAACCAGTCAACAAGGCAATAAACCGCAAAACAAATAAGTAAAAAAAATCCTTCGGAAATTCGGCAAATCTACATTCCCCACTAAGATTGACTCTTCGTGTCGCCTCTTTATCAATCAGTTTTTTGTCTAAAAAAATAAAGCGGCGGATCTTTGCTCGATTCGCCGCTTTTTGTGCACCCACCAGGACTCGAACCTGGAACCCACTGATTAAGAGTCAGTTGCTCTACCAATTGAGCCATGGGTGCTCTTGCTATTTTCTAACAACCTCCACAGCGTAATCCTTTTTTGATTGAGCTATGGTAAAGCATTTAATAAATTTGTATGAAAATATAATCAATCCTCCGTGAGAAAACAAGAAAAATTGGCTGATTGCTTTTCAGCAATTTTTAAGTATATTTGTAGTGAATTTTTCGGAGAGGTGCCTGAGCGGTTGTCAGCCACAGGCTGATCCGCCTAGGGCGGAAAAGGGCCGGAGAAAGAATATGTTTGATGTGTATGTATTATGGAGTGAAAAAATACACAAGCGGTATATTGGACAAACAGAAGATATTTCACGGCGGCTCGGTGAACATAATTCCGGAAAGGATCG
>JAJYOI010000059.1 GCA_021796275.1 Bacteroidota bacterium | reverse complement strand
AGCCGCCGCCGAGAAGCGTGTTCATCACGGAAACCGGCATCACATCGGGAGAAGTGCGCTGCAGTTCCACCGTTTGGGAAATGCGAATGACGGATTGCACGGAGCTGGAGCGGTCAACAAGAGCGACTTCAGTATGGTCGAGCGGCTTTGGCGTTTCAAATGCCGGGTTCGGAATGTCGCCTTCTTTCCACGCGCCGAAATATTTTTCCACCAGCTTCATCACGTCGTCTTTTTTCACATCGCCGACCACGGCAAGAATAGCATGATTCGGCTTGAAGAATGTGGTGTACATTTCGATGCACTTGTCGCGCGTAATGCTGCCGACGGTCTGTTCCGTTTCCACTTCGCCGTACGGATGATTGTCGCCGTACAAAATCCGCTGGCGCACGACGCTGACAATCGCATTCGGCTCCGTCTTCCGGTACTTCAAGCCGGATTCAGTTTGTGTGATGAGCTTATCCAGTTCGTTCTGCGGAAATGACGGATGCAGCGTAATATCCGACATCAGGTCGAAGAGCTTATCGGTGTATTTCGAAAGCCCCGATGCAGAGACGCTTGTGCCGCTTGACGAAAGGTCTGCGCCGATCATATCCACGTCTTCATCTAACTGGTCTTTTGTGCGCGTCGTGGTTCCGTCGCGCAGCAATTGGCCCGTAATATCAACGACGCCGGCGTCGCTGCCTTCGAGAATAGGTTTGCGGTCAATCAACAAATGCATGCTCACGGTGGGAAGTTCCGTGTTTCGCACGATGATCACGTGAATGCCGTTGCGGCTTGTCAGCACATCGTAATTTGGGAATGCGATGGCGGGTGCCGGTCCGGGCGGCGGAATTTTACTTCGATCAAGTCGAGCGCCGCTTTGCGGCTGCGCTGAGTTCGACACACCGGGAACAAAAAGAACCGCAAGAAGGAGTAAGACACAGAAGTTACGCATAATCACAATGACGTCATTCCCGAACGCTTTTGTCGGGAATCCATGTGTCAATATCAGGTTAAAAATTGGATTCCCGCCTTCGCGGGAATGACGATACTTCGTTTTCGCTGCCAAAAAATTCTTTTTCATGGTTGTTGCTCCTTTGTTACTTTTGAGCCGGAGGCTCATCAGCCTTCGACTGAGTTTTTGGTACGTAATACAAAACAGTGCGGTTGGCCGGCGTCAGATATTTCCGCGCCACGTTCCGGATATCTTCTTTCGTCACTGCGAGATATTTGTTGATCTCTGAATTGATGAGATTCGTGTCGTGGAAAAAGAGATAATAATTTGCCAGCATCTCTGCTTTTCCCTGCACCGTCCGGTTTTTTTCGATGAAGCCGGTTTCTTCTTCATTGCGGATTTTCGTCAGCTCTTCACTGCTGATAAGCTGCGTTTTCACTTTCGCGATTTCATCGTCCATCGCCGCTTCAACAGTGTCGAGCGATTTTCCGAAATTCGCGATGCCGAGCACGATGAACAACGACGGGTCTTCCAAATCCATCGGGAACGTGGCGACCTGCAGCGCGAGCTTGTCGTTATCAACGAGGCGTTTGTTCAAGCGCGAGCTTTCCCCGCCGGTCAAAAGCATGGTGAGCATGTTGAGCGCGTAGTAATCTTTTGTTCCCTGCGCAGGCATGTGGTACGCTTCGATGACCGCCGGAAGCTGAATGTTGTCGTACACGGAATCGCGGATCTCGGCTTTCTGCGGAGGTTCGACGACCGTCGGGCGGTATAGTGCACGTGTGCCGCGGGGAATGTCGCCGTAATATTTTTCTACCAGCGCTTTTGTTTTCTTCACGTCAATATCGCCGGCGATGACAAGGCAGGCATTGTTCGGAACGTAATAGGTTTTGTAGAATTCCTCGAATTCACTATCCGTCGCCTTATCAATGTACTGCACTGAACCGATGGGGATCCAGCGGTACGGATGCACTTTGTAGGCGTGCGAAAAAATTTGTTCGAAGAGAGAGCCGTACGGGCGGTTCTCAAAATTTTGCCGCCGCTCCTCTTTGATAACGCTGCGCTGTGTTTCAATGCCGATGGAATCAATTTTCAAGTGAAGCATTCTCTCCGATTCCATCCACATGATCAAATTTAATTCATTCGACGGCGCGGTGATGAAATACATCGTCTGGTCGAAGCTTGTTGATGCGTTGAACGTTCCGCCCGCGTTTTGCACCATCTTGGAAAATTCGCCGCGCGGAATGTTCGGCGATCCTTCGAACATCAAATGCTCGAAGAAGTGCGCGAAGCCGGTGCGGTCGGGTTTTTCGTTTTTCGAACCGACATGATACATCATCACCTGCGAAACAATCGGCGCCGAATGATCTTCGTGCAAAATAACGTGCAATCCGTTCGGCAGGTTGTATTCGACAAAATTGATGTGGACCTGCGCCGCAAGCACACCGCTGATGAGCACCATCAGCATCAGAATCCAACAGCTTTTTTTTGTCATTGTTTTTCCTAAATTTGGTTGGAAGATAAATGAAAGGTGAAAACATAGTACGATTATTGTTTGTAAAGTTCAACTGCCACACCATCGAAAAGGCAACAATGATGTCAACGCTGAAGCGCAGGATAGCGGCCGCGGGCATGATCCTGTTGTTAGCGCGTTCAACTGGCTTTCCGCAGGAAGCCGGCGCTTTTAACGGCACATGGAAATTTGTTCCGGAAAAGAGTTCAGAGATCGATTTGTACGAAACGCTGTCGCTCGAAATTCATGCGGCAAAACCCGGCGTGAGTTTGATTTCAATCTGGGGAAGCGGCACGGTCTTCAAGGATACGCTGACGTTGAAAACCGGCGGCGTCGTGAACACCATTCCTGTCCGCGACCGCGTGTGGCCCGCGAATGTAATGATGGGAGTGAAAATGGAAGCCGGAAGCGTTCAGCGCGCGACGGCGCGTTGGGAAAAGAACGGTTCGCGGCTGATCGTCAAGAAAGAATACACACTTCTTGTTTCAGAAGGAAAACGGAATGTTGCCGAAAGCGATACGTACGACATTTCGCCGGATGAACGGATGTTGACGCTTACGATTGATCGTTCTACACGGAAGACCGGACCGGCGATGCGTTTTGTTTTCTTCAAAACAGATTCGATACATCTGGCGCAGAGCGCCATGGCGCCAAGGACGCTCACGTATTTCATGAAGCTCGCAGCAAACTGGGAAATCAGCGGCAGCCTTCCGGAGAATGCGTTGCTCATCAGTCTGCAAGGCTTGGCAAACACGGGTGCACCGCGGCTGTACTTTGTCTACCCAGAAAATTGGGATTTCCGTTTCACGCCATTCATGCTGGACTATCTCAAAGACAAACATCATTTGGATTTTGATGAACTGAAATCTCCGGAAGCGGCGCTCGCACAATTCAAATCGTTTGTGAAAGGATATGTTGTCTGGGACAAAACGGTACGCAGTTCGTTGATCGTTGCATTCACCGCCGCCGGACTTGAACGTGCTGTTGTTGTCGATGAAGATCAAATCCCAATGGTTGAGAAAGCCGGATTGAAACCGGTTGCGGATTTCCGGGGCAAGTTCACCGGACAAACCGACGCACAAATTTTTCAATGGGAGTACGATCAATATTGGAATCGCTGCAGCAAAGATTTTCTTGTGTGGCTCGGCGGAGAATCCGGCGCGACTATGAAGCCGGGCATTGCGGATTTCGGCATTGCGAAGCGTGCATTCTTTGCCGACCTTTCAACAAAACCGAGCGATACGCTTGAGTACGCTTTATCGAACAAAATTTTCGGCGGCATGAACCGCATGGCAATGCTGATGGGATGGCATTCGTACGCCAAAGACAAAGAACGCGATTATACAAAACTTGCGTCGCATTATGTTCTCCGCGTTGAAGGGCTGCACTCGATGCCGAATCTGAGTTTCAGCAGCACGCTTCCGCCGCTTCCCGGATTTCAATTCAAAAATCATCACAATCTGACTGCCGGGAAGAAATACATTCCGAAGAAGAAAGTGTATATCGCGTGCATTCAAACTGACGGACTTGGACTTGGCGCGTGGGTGAAGCACGGGCGCGGCACAATTCCGTACGCGTGGGAAGTCACGATCAACTTTTATTGGCTTGCTCCGACGATGCTTGAATATTTTTACAGCACGGCAACACAGAATGATTTTTTCCTTGGAGCGTTGTCCGGTCCCGGCTACATGTACCCGAAAGCAGTTCCTCCGGAATATTTGCCGGAAGTTGTTTCAACGGCCGACAGCCTGATGAAGAAGCTTGACTTGAATGTGTTCGAGATTATGGATTACTCGCAAGGGGCAACGGTGGAGGGAAATACCGAGCTGACCAAAAGTGTGGTGGACGCGTATTATAACGGTATGCCCGATGCCATCGGGTTTGTGAACGGCTATGCGCCGTCGTACACATTCACTTCCCGCCGCGGTGTGCCGCTTGTTTCGTACGATTATTATCTTTCCAAGGAACGCCCCGAAGCAGATGCGGTTGCCGATTTGAAAGAACTTGCTGTGTTGAATCCACTGCGTCCCTATTTTCTTCTGCTTCACGTACGTGAATGGAGCGACATTCCGCGCGTGAAGGCGATACTCGATAAGCTTGGTTCTGAATTTGAAACGGTGCCGCTCGATGTATTTCTGAAAATGGCGGGCGGGCAGCCGACATTTCAGGAAAGATTTTTAAAAACGAAATAGCGCAGCGAGGTTGGAAAATCCCGCTCGTCATTGTATATTCTGAATAGTCACAATTTGCCGGTTTCCAAAGAATGAATATTGAATTTTCAGTGCAGCATATGTTGTAATGTGCTTCATTGTTCATCGCGTGTGAAAGGATAATTGTGGAATGTCAGACGTTAATGAGGAGAATAAAAAAAATCACAAAAAGATTTCCAATTCTTCAACCACCGACGGACTTCCTCTTGCACCGTCACTTGGTCCCTCTCTTGCTTCGGTTCACGTTCCAACGCAGTCGGGAGTAGTTACAGGCCGCGTTGTCTTCATCAGTTCGCTTGCCGTCATAGTCGCATTTGCTGCCGGGTTTATCGCTCAAATTTTGATGCGGCTCATTTATCTCGTTACCAATATTTCGTTCTACGGGACATTCAGCACGAACTTTGTTTCGCCTTCGGAAAATCATTTGGGCTGGTTGGTGCTGATTGTTCCATCTATCGGCGGTATTATTGTTGGAATTATGGCGCGGTACGGCTCGAAAGGAATTCGCGGACACGGAATTCCTGAAGCCATGGAACAAGTGCTGACAAATGAAAGCCGCATTGAACCGCGGCTCACATTTCTCAAACCGCTTTCTGCCGCTATTGCTATCGGTACCGGCGGGCCGTTCGGCGCGGAAGGTCCGATCATTGCCACAGGAGGCGCGCTTGGTTCGCTCGTCGGACAAATTTTGAAAACAACTGCTGATGAACGAAAAACGCTTCTTGCCGCAGGCGCCGCGGCAGGTATGGCGGCAACATTCGGCAGCCCTGTCTCGGCAGTGATTCTTGCCATTGAACTTCTGCTGTTTGAATTCCGTCCGCGTTCAATTATTCCTGTTTCTCTTGCCGCGGCGACAGCGACGGCCGTGCGCATTGCGTTAGTCGGGGCGAAACCGATTTTCGCCATGCCGAATTTAAGCGAGCCGGGCGGCGCCGCATTGTCAACATATATTATTCTTGGCGGACTGGTCGGCGTTGTCTCGGTGTTCGTTACACGAAGTGTGTACAAGATTGAAGACATGTTTGAAAAACTCCCGGTGCATTGGATGTGGTGGCCTGCGCTCGGCGGTGTTGCTGTCGGCATCATCGGTTATTTCGCTCCGCGGACATTAGGTGTCGGTTATGACAATATTGAAAACATTGTCTCCGGATCGTTTGCATTGAAAGCACTCCTCTTCCTCTGCATTTTCAAATTCATTTCATGGGCAGTTGCGTTAGGAAGCGGAACATCAGGAGGGACGCTGGCGCCATTGTTTACTATCGGCGGTGCGTTGGGCGCAGTGATCGGCGCCGGTGCAGCGATGTTGTTCCCGTCGTTCGGCATTGATGTGCGGATTGCGGCGCTTGTCGGTATGGCGGCAATGTTCTCCGGCGCATCGCGTGCGTTGCTTGCGTCCGTTGTGTTCGCATTTGAAACGACGCTCCAGCCGATCGGATTATTGCCGCTGCTCGGTGGCTGCACAGCGGCGTTTCTTGCTTCGTTTTTCCTTATGGAAAATACGATTATGACGGAAAAGATTGTTCGCCGCGGCGTGCGTGTGCCGGCAGAATACACGGCTGATTTCCTTGATCAACTTCTCGTGCGCGATTTTGCTTCGAAGCCTGTTGTGACATTGAACGCCGATGACACGATAGAAAAAGTGCACACATGGATTTCATCCGGTGCCAGCGGTTCGCATCATCAGGGATTTCCTGTGCTCGATGCGGAAGGGCATCTTGTCGGAGTGGTAACACGGCGGGATTTGTTTGGCGATTCTCTTTCCGGCAATACAACGCTGCGGGATATGATTCAGCATGTGCCGGCGGCAGTGTATGACGATTGTTCATTGCGGGAAGCAGCCGACCATATGGTGCATCATTCTGTCGGACGGCTGCCGGTCGTGTCCCGCAAAGAACCGACGAAGGTTGTCGGCATCATCACCCGCAGTGATGTTCTTTCTTCACATCGCCGCCGTCTTGATGAATCACAAAAAGCGAAAGAAGGAATGCTTTCCTCTTCACTCAACAGGTTCAAAAGGCAAGGCACTGATATATAACGGAGAACAAAGTGAAATCCACCGAACGCTTTTCAAACAGAGTCGAAAATTATGTCCGCTATCGCCCCGGTTATCCCCCGGAAGTTCTTTCGTTTCTCACAGGCGAACTTCATTTGAAACCGTCGTGGATGATCGCAGATATTGGTTCGGGAACGGGCATCCTTTCGGAAATTTTTCTTCGTAACGGCAATGCCATTTTTGGTGTTGAGCCGAACAACGAAATGAGAATTGCCGCCGAGAAATTGCTGCATCACTATTCGAATTTCAAAAGCGTCAATGGAACGGCAGAAGCAACAACACTGTCGCCGCACAGCGTTGATCTTGTTACGGCGGGACAGGCGTTTCACTGGTTCGATCAGGAAAAGACGAAAAAAGAATTCCGCCGCATCGGAAAGCCGGGCGGTCCGGCGGTGCTTATCTGGAACACGCGGAGAACCGATACATCGCCGTTTCTGAAAGCGTACGAAGAATTACTGCTTCGTTATTCCTCAGATTACGAGCAGATTGATCACCGCCACGTGAATGAAACGGTACTCTCGAAATTTTTCACTTCATACGTCAGGAAAGTTTTTCCCAACAGCCAGCACTTTGATTTTGAAGGATTGAAGGGAAGGCTGCTTTCATCATCGTACGTGCCGTTGAGCGGCGACGAACGTTTCGCGCCGATGATGGCAGAGTTGAAAAATATTTTTGATGGAACGCAGCAGAACAGTACCATTACATTTGAATATGACACCGAAGTGTACACCGGAACGTTGGATTGAAAAAATTCAGTGAAAGTTTCACCGCAAAGGTCGCGAAGAATGTTACTTTAATCTTTTTTGCTACCGCACAATGTTGAAATTGAAATTCGGCGATTGATAGGCGCCCATCAATCGAAGCCAGAGCGGAAGTATCATTTCCATTCCACGCGCACCGGTGAGATCGCCTAAATCAATCGGCATTTTCCATCCGAACGATTTTAATAACTCTTTCACTTTTATTTTTGCACCGGCATCATTTCCGCAGAGAAACACATCGTGTTCGCCGGGAACGAGCGACGGATTCACCATGAGATTGCAGTTCATCGTGTTCAGCGCTTTCACTACTTTTGCATTTGGAAATGTGCGCTGAATTTGTTCTGCAAGCGAATCGGTGTTGCACACCGAAAGACTCGGCGGCATTCCTTTGGAAAAGTCGAGTGCGTTGGAAACGTCAACAAGAACTTTTCCGTTTAGATTTTTCTCGCCGGCGGAGCGAAGCGCATCAAGCGACGCCATTCCCGATGTGCAATTGAACAACATTTCACCGAATGCTGCCGCGTCGCTAAACGTTCCTTGTGATGCGTGCGCGCCGGTTGCTTTTACCCATTCAGCGGCTTTTTCATTGTTCGCCGTGCGCGAACCCATTTTTACCTCGTGGCCGAGCTGCACCAGCTTTGTGCCGATGGCTTTTCCAACCATTCCGGTTCCTAAAATTCCGATACGCATGAGTTCTCCAATAATGAATTGTTAGTGGTGAATGATGCAAAAAAGAACACCGAAGGAATCAAATGAGTTCAAGGTAAGGCGAGATTCCATCTCGCCTGCCGAATTGAAAATTCGGCTTACAAATAAGCAACATTTCCCCAAAAAATCCGTTCAAACAACTCAGCATCCTCCAACTTTTTTCCCGTTGCCAAGTCTTACAGATATGCAGGTCAATTAATGGCACCACACGAAATTGAACTAATTCAAAAAGCCCGGGGCGGCGACGTCGGCGCGTTTGAAGCGCTTGTGTACCGGTACGATAAACAGGTGCTCACCATCGCCGCGCGCTATGTCAATAGTTCAGACGACGCAAAAGATATTTATCAGGAAGTTTTCCTGCGCGTGTATAAAGGGCTGAAGAAGTTTCAACTGAGGAGTGAATTTTCAACATGGATTTTCAGAATAACAACGAACGTCTGCCTCAGTTATCATTCGCGGCGAAAACGGCACGCCCACATATCGCTCGACCAAGAACAAGACGAAAACGATGGCGAAAAATCTCACAGAGGCGAGATCGTTTCGGAAGAACATTCACCGCACCGGCAAACAGAGAATGCGGAATTGTCTGTCCGCGTTGAAGAAGCCATGAACGTACTTTCGCCGCAGCAAAAATTGATTTTCACATTGAAACACTATCAAGGATATAAATTGAATGAAATTGCCTCCATGTTAGAATGCAGTGAAGGCACGGTGAAGAAACAACTGTTTATCGCAGTACGGCGATTGAGGAACCAACTGAAAGAATTCGCGTGAAAGAAATTGAAAAAAGGCGCAGCGGCGCCGGAGGTATTAAATGAATCACAAACATATCAAAGAACTTCTTCCAACGTATCTTTATGGTGACCTCGCCGCGGAAGAAGCAAAGGAAATTCAGCTGCATCTTGCAACGTGCGGCGAATGTCAGAGCGAACTTGCATCGTTGAAAACATTCAACGATGCATTATCAAATCAACCGGCAGTTGAAATTACCGATGAGCTTTTGGATGAAGTGCGGCAGGAATTGCATACGGCGCTTCGCCGCGAAGCTGCCAATCGATCCATGGTTGAAAGAATTGTAGGAGGCGTCGGAAAAATATTTACGCCGCGCTATCAATTTGCAACCGGTACGGCGGCAGCGCTTTTGGTTGGCATCGGAATCGGGTATTTCTTTTTCCATCAAACGAATGTCGAGCGAACAAAAGAAGCGGGAACATCGCTTGTTGCCGAAACATCGCAAGGCAATCAGCAGCCTGCCGCGGCGGATTTTCTTCACGGAGACACGCGAACAGACAATCTTCGTTTTCTCAATCTTGATCCGCAAAGCGGTCAGGTAGAATTCACTTTTGACGCAGTCACTCCGATGCGCGTGAAGGGAAATGTGAACGATGCACAAGTGCAGAAAGTGATGGCACATGCAATCGTCAACAGCGATAATCCCGGCGTGCGGCTGAAAGCTGTCAACGCACTTGCGGAGCAAGGCGGTACCGATGCGGGCGTACGCGACACCGATCCGGCGGTGAAATCGGCACTCATCACCGCGTTGAAATCGGATGGCAATCCCGGCGTGCGGCGCGAAGCATTGCGCGCGTTGATACAAATGCCGTTCGATAAAGAAATCAAAGAGGCAGTTCTTTTTGTGCTGCTCCACGATAAAAATTCCGGAATGCGCGTTGCTGCAATTAACGGACTTGAATTAACGTCGCATGAGAAACGAATGAACGATTCCGACATTCTCAACGCATTGAAGAAAAAAATGCATTCAGATGACAACAACTATGTTCGCTTGCAAGCGCGAACTGCCTTACAGGAGGTTTCACAATGAAAAATCATAACAAAATATTTATCTCCATTGCTTTGCTCTTTGCGGCATTTTTCTATTGCACTGCCTTTGCTGATTCCACCACGACGATGTCGGCACGTACGAAAACATTCACTGTCAGTAAAGGCGGCAATCTTGAAGTGGCCGTGAGCGGCGGCGACATTTCGATTAATACGTGGGACAAGAATGAGGTGAGCGTCCGCGTTGAAGGAATTGACGACGATGATCTTGAGGATTTGGAAATTTCACAGTCCGATAACACCGTACGTGTTGATTTTCGTCCGCACTGGGGATTTTCCGGCGATGCCCGGTTTGATATTCGGATGCCGCAGGAATTTGATGCCGATGTTCACACGTCAGGCGGCAACATTGATATTCGCGGCGTTGTGAAAGGAAGAGTGAAAGGCGTAACGTCGGGCGGCGATGTCAGCACGGGCGATGTGGAAGGAATGGTAACATTGCGGACATCCGGCGGCGACGTGCAAGTAGGTGCCGTTTCCGGAGAAACGGAGGTCAGTACTTCCGGCGGCAACATTCGCGTAAAGAAAGTTGGCAAGTCATTCAAAGCATCAACGGCGGGCGGCGATATTGAGCTCGGCGATGTTGGCGGCGACGCAACTGTTTCAACGGCGGGCGGCGATATTACCGTTGGAAAAGTTTCAGGCAATGCGACGCTTCGAACTGCCGGCGGAAATATCGAATTGCAAAGCGCCAGCGGCACCGTTTCTGCAAAAACCTCCGGCGGCGATCTTAAATTGCATAACGTGACAGGTTCAGTCGAAGGAAAAACATCGGGCGGAAATGTAACGGCAGAACTGACGCCGAGCGGTAAAGGGCACAGCGAGCTGAGTTCGTCCGGCGGGGACATTTCACTTTATATCGATGAAAATGCGCACGCAACAATTGAAGCAACCATTCGTTTGCGAGGTTCATCATGGTGGCATTCCGATGAGAAATATGATATTCATTCCGACTTCAAAGCTGCGGAATATCATAAAGACAAAGATGACGGAGATATTTACGGAAAGTACATTCTCAATGGCGGTGGCGAGAATATTACATTGAAAACTTCCGCAGGGAATATTGAGATTCGGAAACTGACGAAGTGATACCATGAAATGTGTGATATGCCTTTTGGCTTTTGTTATTCCGTTCTGCGCTGTTCTTGCCAACGAAGAGACAGCGCCGCGCCCGATACCGGAAATACGTGCCGCTCGAACAACACAAGCGATCAGAATAGACGGCTTGCTTGATGAACGTGCATGGCAAAGCGCGCCGCCCATCACCGATTTTGTGCAAAGCGATCCGGTACAGGGAATCGCCCCCAGTCAGAAAACTGAAGTGCGTTTGCTTTACGATGATCAGGCGTTGTATGTCGGTGCGCGGATGTACGATTCTGCGCCGGATTCGATCATCGCCCAGCTTACCCGGCGTGACGGTCTTACCACCGCCGATTTCTTTGCCATTGCGCTCGACACGTATCATGACAAGCGAAGCGGATTTTATTTCGGTGTGAGCGCGGCGGGAACATTGCTCGACGGCACGCTGCTGAATGACGATTGGACCGATGATTCGTGGGACGGCGTTTGGGAAGGGAAAGCGCATATTGACAGCCAAGGGTGGACAGCAGAGCTTCGCATACCGTACTCACAGCTTCGTTTTCATGAAAGCGAAAAAATTATTTGGGGAATAAATTTCCGGCGCGATATTGCGCGCGGGAATGAACGAGATCAAATTGTGTACACGCCGAAAAGCGAAAGCGGCTACGTTTCCCGTTTCCCCGATCTTGTTGGAATTGAAAATATCGTGCCGCCGCGCCGTCTTGATCTTATACCGTATGTCACGACGCGGGCGGAGTATTCACATCCTGCTACAGGGGATCCGTTCAATTCCGGTTCGAAATATGTTCCTGCAACCGGCGCCGATCTGAAAGTCGGCATCGGAAGCAACCTCACGCTCGACGGCACGATCAATCCAGATTTCGGCCAGGTGGAAGTTGATCCGGCAGTAGTAAATTTAAGCGATGTCGAAACATTCTATCAGGAAAAGCGGCCTTTTTTTCTTGAAGGCCAGAACATTTTTAGTTTCGGCAACGGCGGTGCATCAAACAACTGGAGCTTCAATTGGGGTAGCCCGGAATTTTTTTACAGCCGGAGAATCGGCCGTGCGCCTGAAGGAAGCTTGCCGACGTACGATTATGTTGACGAGCCGGCGGGAACAAAAATTCTCGGTGCGGCAAAACTCTCCGGTAATGTCGGCGATAATTGGAACATCGGTACAATTCAGGCCGTGACCGCGAAAGAGAATGCACAGATTCAAACTGACGGTCAGCGTTCGACAATCGAAGTCGAGCCGCCAACGTATTACGGCATCGCACGCGTTCAAAAGCAATTTAACAACGGCGATCAGGCAATAGGATTGATTTCTACATTGACGGACAGATCATTCAGCAACGACAATAATGATTTGCGCGACCAACTTGACAGCCGCGCATTAAGCGGCGGCGTTGACGGCTGGACATTTCTTGACGGGAATAAATCGTGGGTGGCAACCGGCTGGCTTGGCGGATCGCAGATTGGAGGAACGACAGCGCAAATGCTTGATGTGCAAACAAGTTCGCGGCATTATTTCCAGCGCCCCGATGCAAAAAGTTATCACGTTGACAGTTCGGCAACATCGTTATCCGGCTATTCAGGACGATTCCAGCTTGTCAAACAGAAAGGAAATTTTTTCGTCAACTCGTCGTTTGGTTTCATCTCACCCGGTTTTGATGTGAACGATCTCGGATTCGTCTGGCGAAACGACCTGATTAATTATCACGCCGGTGCGGGCTATCAGTGGGTAACGCCGACACAATACTATCAATCAATCTGGACGATGCTTGCACTCTTCGGCAGCCATGATTTTGACGGCAACAAAATCTGGGAAGGAATATTTCAGCGGACGGAAATGCAGCTTCGCAATTTCTATTTTATTTCATACGATGTTGCCTATAACCCGCAAACTGTGAACAACCGGCTCACGCGCGGCGGGCCGCTTGCATTGAACGAACCCGGATTTCAGGTTGACGCTTCGTTTCAAACCAACGACAAAGAGAAATGGGTCTTCGGGCTACAAGGCACAACATACAAACAAAAGTCGAGCAATCAGTGGGATATTTCTTCAAGCATCGTGTGGAAACCTGCGGATTTTGTGTATGTAAGCTTCGAACCGGATTTCGGAAAAACCACAGACTTCTCTCAATGGGTCGGCGTCTTTGCCGATCCGTTGGCAGCACAGACATACGGCAGCCGGTACGTTTTCGCCACGCTTGATCAGACAACGCTCGCTGCAAGCATTCGGTTGAATTGGACATTCACTCCTCAATTGAGCTTACAGCTTTATTTGCAGCCTCTGATTTCTTCGGGAAATTATCACGACTACAAAGAGCTTTCCCGCCCGCTCTCCTACGACTTCAACCAATATTCGGTGAGCGAAGTGTCGAAGCAGGGTTCGGAATATGCAGTTGATCCCGACGGAAACGGACCGGCGCCGCCTTTTACATTCGACGATCCGAATTTTAATTTCAAATCGCTGCGCGGCAACGCTGTGCTGCGCTGGGAATATCTTCCCGGCTCAGTTTTGTATTTCGTGTGGACACAGAGCGGAATAGACAATTATACTTACAACGGTGAATTTCATTTTGGATCGTCATTGCATCGTCTGATTCGTGCGCAGTTCAATAATATTTTTATGGTGAAGCTGACGTACTATTTGGGCGGATAGCAAAGTTCAGAGAAAAATAGAAAATGAAGTACAATTTTTTAGATTCCCGCTAAAAAAAGTGCGGGAACGACTGCATTCGTTAAACGTTCATCAAACAAACGGAGAATCCTATGAAACATCGAATACTTTTTTTAGCGGCAGCGATATGTTTGCTGGGAATAGCTGTGTCGTCCGCTTCGGCGGCATCGCCGGACACGAGATCGTTCTCGGTAAAAAGCGGCGGCATGCTCGTTGTGGATGTGAAGATGGGCGAAATTTCTCTCGAGCCGTGGGAGAAAGGAGAAGTTTCTGTCGAAGCCAGAGGCATTCCTGATGAAGAAGCAAAAAATCTTTTAATTGAACAAACCGGAGACGATGTGCACATTACATTCGATCCGTCGCACCGCCGGCGCAACTGGAACGGCCCGTTTTTCAGGATTCGCGTTCCCTCGCACTACAACGCCGATCTTCATACAGGCGGCGGACGCATTGAAGAGCGAGGCGCGCTGAACGGTACTTTCGATGCAACTTCGGGAGGCGGCGAAGTTCAGGTTGAGCATATTATCGGAAATGTGAAGGTGAAAACCGGCGGAGGAGAAATCGGAATTGATGCTGTTGACGGCGACGCCGATCTCCGTACGGGCGGCGGACAAATGAATATTCACCACGTGAGCGGCGAATTGGTTGTAGTCACCGGCGGCGGACAAATTCACATTGACGGCGCACAAAAATCGCTCGAAGTAAAAACAGGCGGCGGCAGTATTGACGTGACAGATGCACCGGCGGGGACAAGACTTTCCACCGGCGGCGGGTCGCTTGGTGTTAACGGAAGCAGGGGAAGAGTCAAGGTGAGTACCGGCGGCGGGCATCTTGAATTGCGCAATCTTACCGGTTCGGTTGAAGCCTCAACGGGCGGCGGCAGTGTGTCGGCAGAACTTGATCCGACCGACACGGAACCGAGCACGGTCACAACGGGCGGCGGAGATATTGAATTTTCTGTTCCGGCAAGCGCGAAGGCAACAATTCACGCTACCATTCGCCTGGACGATGCGTCGCCGGGCGATTACGACATCACATCCGAATTTGAAATGCAGAAAAAAAACGATAACAGCGACAATGATGAAATTGACCGCACGTATGTGCTGAACGGCGGAGGCCAAGAAATTAGATTGAAGACCACAAACGGGAATATCGAGATTCGAAAAAAGTAATCTGTAGACTTGGTCTTTCATATTGAGAAGGCATTCGTTGCGGCGGATGCCTTTTTTATTTTCACCAAATGCGTGAGTTCGTTCCACTTCTGAGAACAATTCCCATTTTTGCGAAGGGGTGATTCCATCTCTCATTTTTTATGTGTTAATGAGTGCTCTAAGTGCAATTCAACTTCTGGCACACAAGTTGGAAAGGGAAGGGCAAACAAACATTACTTCTTACGGTGATTCTGTGTTTCGAATACTTGAAAAGAACGATCTTGCAGCAAAAGTCTTCCGCTACGTCATTGAAGCGCCCGATGTAGCGAAGAAAGCGAAAGCCGGACAGTTTGTGATTCTTCGCCTGTATAACGACGGCGAGCGCATTCCTATCACGCTCGCGGATTGGAATGTTGCGAAAGGAACTATCACGCTCTACGTACAGGCGATCGGTAAAACGACAATCATGATGAGCATGATGAAAGCGGGCGACGCGCTGGCGGATGTTGTGGGCCCGCTCGGCATTCCGAGTCACGTAGAAAAAGGAAAGACGCTCGTTGCGCTTGGCGGCGGGTTCGGCATCGCAGCGATTCACCCGATTGTCCGCGCTCATAAACTTATCGGTAATAAAACAATTTCCATCATTGGAGCGAGAACAAAAGAACTGATGCTGATGGAAAATGAAATGCGCGCAATTTCCGATGATGTGCGCATAGCTACAGACGACGGAAGCTACGGCACGAAAGGATTTGTAACAACAGTTCTGAAATCGATGCTCGAAAATCGCGAGCTGATGGATGTTGTGCTTGCCATTGGCCCGGTGGTGATGATGAAAGCAGTTGCCGATCTCACACGGTCATACGGTGTGCAAACGCTTGTCAGTTTGAATCCGATTATGATGGACGGAACGGGAATGTGCGGCGCGTGCCGTGTTGTTGTCGGAGACAAATTGCAATTTGCGTGTGTTGACGGACCAGAGTTCGATGCACACAAAGTAGATTTTGAATTGCTTGTTGCTCGCCAAAAGATGTATTCGCCGCAGGAAAAAATCTCAATGGAATTGTTCAACAAGATTTGTGAAGCGCAGGAACACCGTGAAACGGCGGCATGGTAAAACTAAATGAAAAGCTAAAAATTAAAATGGAAAATTTATTCTACGTTTTTATTTTTTTTTGATTTTTCATTTTTTGATTTCAATCTCCTAATACAATGAATAACGACACACAGACTTCTCCGCCGCGGACGGATGAGCCCATGGCTCAAATTAAACCGAAGCTTTCCAACAAAGAGCGGATGAAAATTCCGCGGCATCCGATGCCGGAACAAAATCCGCTGGAGCGCGCGCGGAATTTTTTCGAAGTGCCGCTCGGCTACACTCCCGAAATGGCAATGGAAGAAGCGGAGCGCTGTTTACTCTGCAAAAAGGCAAAATGCGTTGAAGGCTGTCCGGTCAATGTGCAAATTCCGGATTTTATTGAGCATGTCGCAGCGGGAAATTTTTCACTTGCCGCTCAAGCGTTGAAACAAATGAACGCGCTTCCCGCTGTTTGCGGAAGAGTGTGCCCGCAGGAAGATCAATGCGAATCCTTGTGTGTCATCGGCGCGAAGGTGGAGCCTGTTGCGGTTGGAAGGCTGGAGCGGTTTGTGGCAGATTGGGAGCGTGCGAATCCCGCCAATGGCGGGACAGGCTCTAAAGTAAAAATTCCTGAACTGCCGCCGCCGACCGGAAAGAAAGTTGCCATTATCGGTGCAGGTCCGGCAGGATTAACATGCGCGGGCGATTTAGCAAAGCGCGGGCATGCGGTGACGATTTTCGAAGCGTTGCACAAACCGGGCGGTGTGCTTGTGTACGGAATTCCGGAATTCCGTTTGCCGAAACAAATTGTCGAAGCGGAAGTGCAGTATCTTGAAAAGCTTGGCGTGCAGATCAAATGTGATTTTGTTGTTGGCATGACGCGCACAATTGACGAGCTGATGAATGAGGACGGCTACGATGCGGTGTTCATTGGAACGGGCGCAGGATTGCCGTACTTCATGGGACTTCCGGGAGAAAATCTCAACGGCGTTTATTCCGCCAATGAATTTCTCACGCGCGTCAATCTGATGAAGGGATTTGAGTTTCCGAACCACGCCGATACGCCGGTGCCGATGGCGAAGCATGTTGTTGTTGTCGGCGGAGGCAACACGGCGATGGATGCCGCACGCACGGCACTCCGTTTGCCGTGGACGGAAAAAGTGTACATCGTGTACCGCCGCTCGCATGTCGAAATGCCTGCGCGCAAAGAAGAAATTCATCACGGCGAACAGGAAGGCATAGAGTTTTTGCTTTTGACGAACCCGACGCGCTTTCTCGGCAAGGATGGATGGCTGAACGGCGTTGAATGCCAGAAGATGGAATTAGGCGAACCGGATGCGTCGGGAAGACGTAAGCCTGTGGCGATTCCCGGCAGCGAATTTACGCTCGAAGCCGAAGCGGTGATCATCGCAGTCGGCAACGGCTCGAATCCGCTCATCAATAAAACCACGCCCGGGCTCAGCGTGACGAAGTACGGCAACATTATTGCAGATGAATCAGGAAAAACATCGCGCGAAGGTGTATGGGCTGGCGGCGATATTGTTATCGGCGCGGCGACGGTGATCAAAGCGATGGGCGCAGGAAAAAGCGCGGCGAAAGCAATTGATGAGTTTGTGACGGGGAAAAAACAGTGAGAACAGTTATGCCAAGATTATTGCGCCCGTGTATAAAATAAATTACTTCATTACATCTATTTTAACATGCCATGCACCTTCTGTAGAATCATAGCTCAGTTTATCTCGATAGTATTCCAACAATACTAATCCTGAGTCTGCCCTCGAAAATCCCTTATAATTTAATGATAAAGTTGTATCATGTCTTGTAAAAGTAAAATCAATGCCATAATGTTTTTTTTACCCCTTCATAGAAAGATTTGTATATAGAAGCTGAATCTATATATTGATGAAGCTTATATTGGTAAAATTCTTTCCCTTTCATTTCTTTTAAATACAATAGTACATAATGCTTTAAAGAATCCATTGCTTGGTGATAAGCACTCTCGTAAGAATTTTTTTCAACTTCAAGTTTATCTTTATCTGTGAGAGTTTGACTATAAAGGTCAATAAATTCATCTGTGCTTAGTTCCCTGTCTCCTATAATAAACTTATCGTTTTGAATGTAATCATTAAGTGTTTTCGAATAGTACTTTATTCTGTCAATATAGATTGAATCGTTTAGTCTCATCTGAGAGAGAGTGCTATCTCTTTCTTGAATTTGCGTCTCAAGAAAGTCGTTAGTTTGTTTTAAAAAGAGAATGGTTAGCACTACCCCACTGGTAAGGATTAGCAAAAGACTTAGTTTGAGATTTTTATTTTTCATGCTTCTTCTTTGCTATTTCGTTTACTACTGTCTCTAAATTATCAATCTTTTGCTTATATATCTCTTCAAACTGTTTTTGATACCTTTCGCGCTCCCCGGACAATTGTTTATTGAAATCTTGAGTCATTGATATTTTTTCGAGATTACTTTTTGTTTCGTAATAATATTTTCCAGCGCTAAAACCAGCTCCAAATATTAAAAAAATACCTGAAATCACACCGACGGTTTTTGACCAAGGAGATTTATACCACTCAGGGGTATTGCTACTATTTTTTTTCTCTTTTGCCATTATAGCGAATGTCTACATGTGTGGCTTTATATTTTGGGAAATTGTCATTGAGTGTTGGAAAGCTGTTGTTGTGTGGATAAAAAGCTACGCAAGATTAAAACAAATTGCAACAAGTTGCATCTTTTCTTCCCTTCACCTACCTTAAGCAAGCCGTAGCCAATACACAATTCCTCATTCTTCGTTACGAATTATGTCCCGAAGGGATTCCATTGGAACTTGAACAGCGCCTTACGCTTTTCGATATGGTGATGATCACTGTCGGCAACGGCTCGAACCCGCTCATCAATAAAACCACGCCCGGGCTCAACGTAACGAAGTACGGCAACATTGTTGCGGATGAATCAGGAAAAACATCGCGCGAAGGTTTGTGGGCTGGCGGCGATATTGTTATCGGCGCGGCGACGTCAACATCGCAACTGACGTAACAAACAAAGTAAAGACCACGCCTTAATCAAAGATGACATTGCTTTTAAGGGTGTCATCTTTTTGTTTATTGTGAAGTGGAGCAAAAAGCAAAGACTGACGTCTATAGTCCCGCATGCACATAACAAATATATCACGTGCTTTGTGAAAGAGCGGTTACCAACCGGTAGCCAACGCGCGATTCGGTAAGAATGTGTTTCGGCTGGGCGGGATTCTCTTCAAGCTTTTTCCGCAACTGTCCTATATAGATGCGAAGGTACTGCGTTTCTTCAGAATAATTTTTGCCCCACACCTGCTCAAGAATATAATGATGGGTCAGAACTTTATCGGCATTGCGGACAAGGAGCGCAAGGAGCGAATATTCAAGCGAGGTCAGTTTGACATCGTCGCCGGATTTCGTTACGGTACGCGCCGCAAGATTGACAACAACATCGCCAAACGCAATGACAGAATCTTTCGGGGCGGATTCGTGGTGACGAAGTGCGGTGCGGATGCGCGCCAGCAGTTCGAACGGACGGAACGGCTTCACGCAATAATCATCTGCACCGGCATCGAGCAGAGAGGCAATTTCCTGCTCGGCATCGCGGACGGAGAGGACAATGACCGGCCCGTCGTACCATTCGCGAAGTCGCCGCACAACTTCGCTTCCATCCATATCGGGGAGGCCGAGATCGGTGATGATGAGATTCGGCCTGCGCATCGCCGCTTCCCGCATTCCTTCTTCACCCGTTGCCGCCGAAATCACCGCGTACTCATTCGACGAAAGCGTTACTTCAACCAGCCGCCTGATTTGCGGCTCGTCATCAATAATGAGAATCGTTGGTTGAAAGGTCATGTGTCGGTTTCAAAAAACTCAACCTTTTCAAGGTTGATGAAAATTCATTACTCAGGTTCGAAAAGCTGCATCGGTTTTGTTTCTGTCGGAATGCGAATTGTAAATTGCGCGCCGCCGTTCAAGCGGTTTTCAACGGAGATCGTTCCTTTGTGCGCTTCCACATAACTCTTTGCAATTGAAAGTCCAAGCCCCGTTCCGCCGCTCGGTGTTCCGGGCACGCGGTAAAATTTTTCGAACACGCGCTCCAGCGCCTCGGAGGGAAATCCCGGCCCGTTATCTGAAACGGTAATGATACACACGCCGTTTTGCTCTTCCGCTTCGAGCGAAACGGTTGAACTTTTTGGCGTGTACGCAACAGCGTTATAGAGCAAATTCACCAGCACTTGTTCCATCAATCCGAAATCGAGGCGGACGAGAGGCATATTGTCCATGACATTGATATGAACATGATGTTCTTTCGTTTCACGCGCAACATTGCGAAGGACAGAAGCGAACAGGTCATGAATATCAGTCCAATCAAGCTTCACTTTAAACATCCCGGACTCGACACGCGTCATATCGAGAAGATTTTCCACCAAACGGTTGAGGCGCTCAGCGGCAGTTTTGATTTCCGCGAGGAGTGATTCCACTACCGAACTTTTCTCGCGCACCTTTTCACTTTGCAAATTGTCGGCATTTCCCAAGATGGTTGCAATCGGTGTGCGCAGCTCATGCGAAATTGAGCTAAGCAGCGTTTGGTAGAGACGCTCCGATTCTTCCACCACGGAAGTCCGGCGCGTCAGCTCGTTCAGAAATTCACGATCCATCGCGGTGGAAATCAGCGCGATGCAATTATCAAGCAGGTTCTCCTGCTCGAAGCCAAGCGGCGCCGTATCGCTTCTTCTAATACCGAACACGGCAAGCGTGTAGCGCGAGCCTTTGATCGGATAATACGTTGCCTGCGCATTCGGCAGCGTATCGGTGTGTTTGCCGGCTTTCTTCTCATTCCAATATGACCAAACCGCAACGCCTAATTCTTTTTCATCAATGATGAACGTGCTGCTCGGATGCGGCGTCGGTGAAATGTCGCCGTCGGGTTCACCGAGAAGGACCACAATCTCTGCGCGGAAAATCGAGCGCAAACTTGCAACAGCAACACGAAGCACATCATCCTGCCCGCGGGCAGACGAGAGTTCTTTTGTCAGTTTATAAAGCGCAGTTGTTCGTTCTTCGCGCTGTCGCACCGCCCGTTCCTGAGAACGAATGCGCGAGGTAAGAATGCTCGTGACGGAGGCGAAGACGAAGTACGCAACAAACAACAGAACGTCGGCAGCTTTCCCGATGGCAAATGTGAATTGCGGGGGGATGAAAAGAAAATCCCACGCCAGCGCGCTCACAGTTGCCGCCAGCAGAACGGGTCCGATGCCCATGAACAGCGGCAGAATGGAAATCAGCATCAACAGAAGAAGTGCCACTGTTTGATAACCGAGAAATTCTACAAACGGGTAGCAAATTCCCAGCACAAGAACAATGGCTCCGAATGCTGCAATGTATTGCCGCGGCTCTGAAGTGAAATGCGGCAGCGAGATGTGCCGGCGCCGGCGCGGCGTCTCGTGATGCGAGCTTGACACATAGACATCAATATCGGTGCTGCGCTCAAGCAAACGATCAATGATGTTGTGCGAAGGGAAAATATTC
>JAJYOI010000131.1 GCA_021796275.1 Bacteroidota bacterium | reverse complement strand
AAATATTGGATTATGAAAACCGGTGCAAGCATGGGCGAAGGCTACGGGCCGGTCATTGTTTCAAAAAAATATAAAACGTTGGAAGAACTGAAAGGCAAAACCGTTGCAACTCCGGGAAAGATGACAACGGCGACGTTGATTTTTAAAATTTTTACTGACGGCATCGCGAATGTTGACATTCCGTTTGATCAAATCATGGAACGCATTTCAACCGGCGAATTCGACGCGGGCTTGTTAATTCACGAAGGACAGATCACGTATCAGCAGGAAGGATTCAACAAAATTCTCGACTTTGGAGAATTATGGGAGAAGAAAGCTCATGGACTTCCGCTGCCGCTCGGTTTGGATGTGGTGCGAAAAGATTTGGGTGAAGAAATGGCGATCAAACTTTCCAAAGGACTGCGCGAAAGCATTCACTATGGCTACACGCATCAGAATGAATCTATTCCCTATGCGCTGAAATGGGGGAGAGGAATTAACGAGAAACTCGGCGAGAAGTTTGTGAAGATGTATGTGAGCGAACTGACGATTGATATGGGAGAAAAAGGGAAGAAGGCGCTGGAGCTTTTGTTCAAACTCGGGCATGAAAAAAAAGTCATTCCGAACGTGCCAGAGGTGGTGTTGTATTGAGATGGAAAAGCTTTGAGTTGTAGCTGCCACGTTATTTGGGATATCGAATTCTCATTCCGACGGAAAATCCGTACTCTGGCCGGCTCAAATAATTTCCGTATCTTCCGTTAAGAAAGATGAAACGGTTGTTTTCAAGCGGAAACTCCACTTGCATGCCGAGCCCTGAGCCACGGTAAGGAACTTGGTTAATGCCGAGCCAGACGCGTGAAAAAGGAGCGCCAGGATTTCCTCCAATGCCCATATGAAGGAGCCCCTTCCCTGCGACAAAAGGTATTTGGTTTGCTATGCTAACTTCTCCATAAAGAAAATCATTGTCACCGACTCGAATGCCTGTGGTTCCGAGAGAAAAATATCGCCAATCTAATGCAAGGTCAGGATACCAGAATAAGTGTGGAGAAGATTTGCTCTCTTCTTGCTGCACATATAATTCTGCTGCGATCCCCGCTCGAAAAGGAGATTTGAGCTTTGTGGTTACACTTGCCCCACCTTCTTCAAAAGGTCGTATGTGCGTTCCGCTGCAGTCTTCATAAACATATTGGCCTCCTCCTGCGCCGAAAGAAAAGTCGGTGTAGGAAGAGTCTGCTGGTGTGAAGCCGAATATATATGGTAGAAGAATTATGAAGCCGACAAGTTTGCAGCATCGGAACCACCTCTTTCGTTTTGCTAACGATAATGTTACCTTGAGCATTGATCTCTCACTTCAGAATAAAAGTATGATCAACATCCTTATTCGGATCAACCTTTATTCCTTCAACTAATGCGACTTTCTTGTTGTACACAATAACGACGGAAAAGGAATCGGGAATTTGATAGTTTGCAACAACTTCACCTTTTTCATTTATTGCTGAATATGTTTCTCCGATTCCCAATGTTGAATAGGGCAGCGTAAATTCGCCTTTCCAGTTTGTAGCTGTCAATGGTCTTTTATTTGGCAAAGCGCTGATGTCTGGATCGGAAAGGACAAGAAGCCATGCTTGGGCAGACTTCCCAATAATGGATTCGACAACATAACAGCCGTTCGTCCAATCACTTGTGTTAATGAGATAGCGATAGCTGCCAGCACGCAGAACCGTATCAACGACGACTAACATTAGCTCTCGCGTTCCTAGACGAGAAATCCGCACAAGCGTTTGCGATTCTGTTGGTACAAACCACGAAATCGTGGTGTAAGATTCCTGCTTATTTGATGAGACATAAGTTTTCAATAGCCCATTCTTCGCAAGATATGGTCCCCCAAAGTAGTAATGAATTTCTGCTCCTGCGACAGGTTTTGAATATTTGTCGAGAACGGTTCCGTGTATTGCATTCCGCAATTGCTCGCTTGCAAAACCGTTGATTGGAATTCCGTTAATGGAATCGTTGCAGCTATTAATGAGAAATGAAAAAAAGAGTAAGAGAAGAGCGATATACGCTTTCATACGCCACCCAGTTAAAATGTGAAGTGATAACGACGCGACGTAACAGAAACTGCTACGCCGCTTTTGATCGTGGAAAAAACTTCTTTATCTCGTACAGCGTTCCTCTCTGCGCCGCATCAAACCCCGATTCGTGAATCATCTGAATGCATTCTTCCATGTTCGTTTTGTTGATGAAGTTTGCGGCGGCGTGAACGTTTTCTTCCAGTAAAATTCCGCCGAAGTCGTCCGCGCCAAAGTGAAGCGCAATTTGTCCGGTCTTTTTTCCTTCAGAGAACCATGATGCCTGAATGTGCGGGAAGTTGTCAAGATAAATTCGTGAGAACGCGATCATCTGCAGGTAACGCGTTGGTGTTGCGTAGTGAGGAATGATTTTTTCCAGCGGCGTGTTGCCCGGCTTAAAACTCCACGGAACGAATGCAGTGAATCCGTGATATTCATCCTGCAGCTGGCGGACGCTTTCAAGATGAATCAACACATCTTCGTCTGTTTCCAAATGACCATACATCATCGTTGCGGTGCTCTTGTAGCCGATTGTGTGCGCTTCGCGCATTACGTTCAGCCAGTCGGCTGACGTTCCTTTCTTGTTGCTGATTTTTTTCTTCACGCGGTCCGAAAGAATTTCGGCGCCGCCTCCAGGCAAGCTCCGCATTCCAGCATCCCATAATTGTTGCAGCACATCGTGAATAGAAAGTCCCGAGACGTTTGACATTCCGATAATTTCCGATGTCGAATAAAAATGCGGATGGACTTGCGGCACTTCTTCAATTGTTCTGCGCACCATGTCAACATAGTAATCAAGGGGAAGCGCAGGATTGACGCCGCCTTGAAGAAGAATGGTTGTTATTCCTTTCGCCGCAGATTCTTTGAATTTCTGAATCATATGGTCCACGGAATACGTGTATTCTCCTTCTTCACCGGGATGGCGGTAAAATGCGCAGAAGATACAGTCAATGTTGCACACGTTAGAGTAATTCGGATTTGAATCGAGGACAAAAGTCACTGCTGGTTCTGGATTTTTTTTGAAACGGATCGAATTGGCAAGGTCGGCAAGATCAAGCAACTCGGCATTGTGGAACAAAAATAATCCTTCTTCTTGTGTCAATCGTTCGCCCTTGCGAACTTTGGCGTATAATGATTCTAATTGAAAATCCTTTTGAAACTCCATTTTTTCCTTAACAATTAAATTGAAACTGAATAGCCTGCAGCCTTGAGTTCTCTCATCAAACTGAAGCTGATTTCTTCCAACTTCACAACAATTTCTTTTTTCACGACGCCGGGGATGCTTTTCGGCGGCTGCGCATCTTTTGTGTGGATGCAGCAGACTCTGTTTGTTCCAAGTTTTGCGGCAAGATATCCGAGCTCGAACATTGTGTTCGGCATGTCGTCGGCGTTGAATAACCAGAAAGCGTACCGCGCATCGCTTGCTTTTTCAAATTGAGAAACGAATGATTCGCTTGCTCCGCTTGTTCGTTGGTACACCGTTGATGTCACTCCCATTTCTTTCAGAAGCGTTGTAAGCTGCTCCAGAAACGGATTGTTCGATGCTGAAACGACGAACACACGGTTGCTCTTCGGTTGGGAAGGAGTGGTTATATGAGCGGGCATTTCCGGCACCGAAGGCACTGCAGATTCTTTGGGCGGCAGCACTGCGGCTTCAGATTTCAGAGCAGCTATCGGTTTTTCTTTGTCTAGTTCCGCCGTTGCTTCATTCAAACAATCAATGATATGCTGTGCCGATGATTGATAAAAATATGGTCCATTCTCATCATTGGCGATACGCGTGCGAAGGGCGATTCCTTTTTCTCCGATTTTTCCGAGAAGGTCAAGGCAATTTTTTCGCCACACTAAATACTGCGGCTGCATCTTCGCGTTGTACCCGGAAAATTCCAACCCGCCGTCAGGCAGAAGTTTTTCTCCGTGTTGCAAGAGATCCTGAAGCCTTGTTAATAATGAAGAGTCCATTGATTCCAAAAATTGAAAAGCTGAAGTTACTGATTGCTGAACACTGAAATCTGCTCGAACAATTCTTTGAATATCGCTATTGCTTCGCGCTCGCGCTCACCCAAATGATAATTGAAGCCTTCCAAATATTCTTGCGTTTCTTTTGCCGTCAATCCAATGCGACCGCCGTGCACTGTTCCGACAGCATCCAATTCTGTTTCTGCACGTTCGAGTGAACGTGCAAGGATATGATGAAGCTCGCTCTTGCGTTCAGCACTCAATGACTTTCTCTGTGCCCAAACAGCAAACACAAACGGAAGTTTCTGCCAGTCGTACCATTCTTTAGCAAGATCGAAGACGAGTTCAAATCCGGGCAGGCCGTATTTATTGCGCCGCAAGGCTTCGTCGCCGATGAGAAGAACGGCATCGAACGTATTGTGCGTATTGACGCCGGCGTGCATGCGTTCGAACCGGGCGTTTACATTGTATTTCTTCGCGAGCAACACCTGCAGCAAACGTACCGATGTCGCTGTGTCGTCAGTGATGCCGATTGTTTTGCCTTCAAGTCCCGTCCAACCTTCTTTTGAAAAAAGCATCACACTTTTTACCTGATCACGTGTTGCGATGCAATAATTCATCAGTTCAAGCGTATCTGTGTTGCTGAAGAAATCCATAAGTGAAAACGGGCCGGCTTCAATCTGTTCTTTCTTCGCAAGTTCGCCCATTCTTCGCGGTACGACGGGAAAAATTTTGAATTGGCGTTTTTCAAAATGAGAATAGAATGGAACAGAATTCAAATAAGGAATTTTTCCGATGATGTTGTCGGTATAAAGATTAAGCGGGTTGTAATAGACGTCGCGTTCGACAGGAATTTTTCCCGCATCGTTGATGATTTTAATGATGTGGTTTTTTGCCAATTTCATCGGACTCACCGCACCGGCATCATGAGCAATTTTTTCTCCGCCAACCGTTCCGTCCATATCATCTGCACCGAAATGCAGCGCGACCGACGCAACTTCTTCAGTCAGCATCACCCAGTACGCTTTGATGTGCGGAAAATTATCGAGCATCAACCGCGAGACGGCGATGGTTTTCAAATCTTCGATGGCAGACGTGAAATCATTTTTCGGTTTGATGCCGGTATCGCCGGGCTGGAACGCAAGCGGAATGAACGTGAGGAAGCCGCCGGTTTCATCCTGCGCCTCGCGCAATTTCATCATGTGCACAACGCGTTCTTCGTACGTTTCCACGTGGCCGTACAGCAATGTCGAATTTGTCGGAATGCCGAGACGGTGCGCAGTTTTGTGAACTTCGAACCAAGTCTTCGCGCCGATCTTTTGGTTGAAGAGAAGCTTGCGCACGCGTTCCGAAAAAACTTCAGCACCACCGCCGGGCATGGTGCGCAGTCCGGCATCTTTCAATTGAAGAAGAACTTCTTCAATCGGCAGCTTGAATTTTTTATGGAAGAAATCTATTTCGACAGCCGTGAATGCTTTCACATCAACATTCGGGAAATTCTTTTTTATTTCCCGAACCATGTCAAGGTAGTATTTCCATTCCCAATCCGGGTGCAACCCGCCGGTGATATGCACTTCGTGAATTTCCGGCGTGAGCTTGCTCAGGATTTCTTCGATCGTCATTTCGTAGGCATCGGGTTTGCCGGGTT